>JBILTD010000121.1:0-5811 GCA_044371695.1 Crocinitomicaceae bacterium
TGTAGGTCAAAATTTTCCAGCAGTAAAATCTGTTTATGACGACATTCAAAAGCAGACACCTGCTCCTGTTCAAAACGGACCAAATATCAGCAACGCTGCCATGACTTCTAAAGTAATGTCTAGACAAGATCCAAGAGCATATCAGTTTGACAAGCCATCTGACTACTATATTTCTAATAACAAGAAGTATAGTGTCCAGGAGAAAAAGCAGTTTGAGTTTTTAGACAACATCAATTTATTACTTGATACAGCTATCACACTATACAATCAAGGAAAGACTGTTGCGGCATCTGCATACATTGAAAGAGTTTTCTTCAACAGTGAACTTTCATCAGTTATTAAAGATGATTACACTAATAGCGAAAAACAAATTATTGAACTCATTAATGATGCTTACGGAAAACCAAATAATGATGATGAGGAAGGTAAGTTTGGTTATTGTATAGCATTAGACAAAGAATCCCCAGATGACATCACACAAGTTGCAATTTTTGGTAAAGCGTCTATTGATCATAACTTTTCAGCATATTACGCCGATCCAGAATTGACAACTTGGATTCAGACGTTAAGAAACGGACTCACTGAGTTTGTAACTACAACTAAAGGTAGTCAGCGTTGGAGAGATGTTACTGTTGAAGAAAATGTTGGTCGTGTAAATTACAGAAAGGACGATTACATCGATTATTTAGATGGTGATATCGAATCTTCTATTTACTACAACAATACAAGTCGTAAAAATGACATTAACAGTGGTGTTCGCGATCCTAAATTAGTCATGTATCAAAGCGAGCACGAAAACTTTACCCTAGAAAATCAGCAAATAAACGCAGGTAAATCAGGTTGGCCAACTACCCTCATTTCAGACAAAAGTCGTGTATACAAAGGTGGTTCTTGGGCAGATCGCGCATATTGGCTATCAGCTGGTAACCGTCGCTTCCTTGACGAAGACAAATCATCAGCAACCATTGGTTTCCGCTGTGCTATGGACAGAGTCGGAAGTTCAAGAAGACCTGACATTAAAGAATAAATTCAATTGAATTCTTAAAGCCCGGCTAAGTCGGGCTTTTTTTTTGCAATTTTGTTTCATGAAAAAATGGCTTGATATTTTTGATGCCTGCAGTGGCGTTTCCACAGACTCACGTCAGATCTTTAAGGACTGTCTTTATATTTCCTTAAGAGGGGCGAGCTTCAATGGAAATGTGTTTGCTCCGCAAGCGATAGAACAAGGTGCCAAATATGCTGTTGTCGATCAAATTGAATTAGCCAACGAGCAGAATATCTTCTATGTTGAAGATGGGCTGCAATTCTTGCAGGCACTTGCTTTAGCACATCGCCAAAGGTTCAATATCCCAGTTATAGGGATTACAGGAAGTAACGGAAAAACAAGTACCAAAGAATTGGTAAGATGTGTTTTAGAAACGAAATACAAGCTACTTTGTACTGAAGGAAATCTCAATAATCATATTGGTGTTCCGCTTACCCTACTCCGTCTCAATGCTGCGCATGAATTAGCCATTATTGAAATGGGAGCAAATAAACTGCTCGATATCGATGAGCTTTGTCGGATTGCTGTGCCAACGCATGGGCTTATAACAAATATTGGGAAAGCACATTTAGAGGGTTTCATCAATTTTGAAGGTGTTCTCAAAACCAAATCTGAATTATACGATCACGTTCAAGCCCAAAATGGTGTGCTCTTTGTCAATGCCGATGATCCTATTTTATCAGAAGCTGCTCAAAAAAGAAATATCAAGTGCTTGACCTATGGTGAAAAACAGGGTGAATTGAAAGGCATTTTAGAGTATCTGGATCCGTACGTGCATTTGTCTTGGCGCTATGAAAACTACTCCTCTCCACACATTGATACACAAATGGTGGGGAAATACAACTTTTATAACTTCTTGGCAGCGCTTCGCATAGGGATGTATTTTGAAATTGAACCCGAACTACTCAATCACGCAATCGCTGCTTATTTACCGACCAACAAAAGATCGCAAGTAGAAAAAACTACAAAAAACACAGTTATTGTCGATTGCTATAATGCCAACCCATCAAGTATGGCAAGCGCGCTCCATTCCTTCATAGAAATGCAACATGCGCAAAAACTGCTCATTTTAGGAGATATGTTAGAATTAGGTGCTGAAAGCCAATTAGAACATCAGAAAATACTGGATTTCTTAAAAGAAAATCAATTACAATATTTTACAGTTGGGCCGATTTTTAAGGGTTTGAGCAACGCTGGCTTTGAAAACACAGCTTCATTAAAGGCCTATATAGAAAATAATCCGATCAAGGACCATCTTATTTTATTGAAAGGTTCTCGTGGAATTGCCTTGGAGCAAGTGCTCGAACAACTTTAATGACTGAGTTCAATTAAGAGCCATATTGCATCAAGAATGCTTTTAAGAATGGATCTAGCTCGCCGTTCATGACGGCATCGACATCACCTGTTTCGGTACCTGTTCGGACGTCTTTAACCAATTTATAAGGGTGCATCACGTAATTTCGGATCTGGCTACCCCACTCGATCTTCTTTTTGCCCGCCTCAATTTCATTGCGTTTCTCCATGCGTTCACGCAATTCTAGTTCATAGAGCTGCGAACGCAAAAGTTGTAGTGCTTTTTCTTTATTAGCGAGCTGAGACCTAGATTCAGAGTTTTCAATAATGATTCCGGAAGGAGCGTGACGCAAGCGAACCGCAGTTTCCACTTTGTTGACATTCTGCCCTCCTGCTCCACCTGAACGAAAAGTTTCCCAGGTGATATCAGCAGGGTTAATATTGATATCAATTTGATCGTCAACCAATGGATAAACATAGACGGAAACAAAACTGGTGTGTCTTTTGGCGTTGGAATCAAAAGGTGAAATACGAACTAGGCGGTGCACCCCATTTTCTCCTTTTAAATAACCAAAGGCAAAATCACCTTCAAATTCAAGCGTAACCGTTTTGACACCAGCTACATCGCCTTCTTGAAAGTTAAGTTCGGTAATTTTATAACCGCGTTTTTGACCCCACATGAGGTACATACGCATGAGCATACAGGCCCAGTCACAGCTTTCAGTACCACCTGCTCCGGCAGTAATTTGCAAGACTGCAGACAAGCTATCTTCTTCATTAGAAAGCATGTTTTTGAGCTCAAGCTCTTCAATTTCAGCAAGTAGTGATTTATGTTGGGCATCAAGTTCTGACTCTTCGGCCATGCCTTCGCGCACAAATTCCATTAAAATTTCAAGGTCTGCAACTGCAGTAGCTGTTTTGTCAAAAGTTTCTACCCAATATTTGAGACCGCGGATGTGCTTCATCTTTTCCTCTGCTTTTTTGGGGTCGTCCCAGAAGGATGGATCTTGGGTCTTGAGCTCCTCTTCCTTAAGTTGCAAGCGCTTTTCTTCAATTTTTAAAAATGCTTGAATGGTGGAAAGTCTTTTTTGAAGCTCTTTGTATTGTTCTGCGGTCATGTTGCAAAGTTAAGCATTCTGTTCTGCAAAGAAAAGCGCTGAAATGAGGCGCTTTTGTACAAAATGTTTACATTTGTAAGAAATCAAAACACATGAATATTCCAGCAGAACTTAAGTACACCAAAGACCACGAATGGGTTAAATTAGAAGGAAATATCGCTACAATTGGTATCACAGAATTTGCACAAAGCGAATTAGGTGACATCGTTTACGTTGAAATTGAAACTGTTGGTGAAACTCTTGCTCAAGAAGAAGTATTTGGCAGCGTTGAGGCCGTAAAAACAGTTTCTGATTTATTCTTACCAATGGCTGGTGAAATCATTGAATTCAACGAAGCACTTGAATCAAGCCCAGAATTGGTAAACTCAGATCCTTACGGAGCTGGTTGGATGGTTAAAGTTCGTGTTTCTGATGCCTCAGAATTCGAAGGCCTACTCGATGCAGCAGCTTACGCAAACGAGATTCACTAAGCTACAACGCGTTAAAATGATACAAAAACCGCTCATGTAGCGGTTTTTTTATGGCCAAAAGTTGACATTGATTTATGGCATTGAATGTTGAACTGCTTCAAGTTGCTGTTCGAGTAGATCTGGAAGTGAGTGGAATAAATCTCGGTTTAACTTCTTTTCGAGCTGATCTATACTCATTGCATAATCCAAAATTGTTAATTCAGATTTATTATTTGGCATTAAAAAAGCAATTCCTTTTTTCGCTTTGATTGAAATGAGTGCTTTGAAATAGTATTTTGGTACACTGACCTGGTTTGGACCAATTTTAGGTAGCTCTGAGCTTAAAACAGGTCCAGTTACTACATAAAGAGAGTCGTAAAGCTCAGCCCAATTCCGAACTTGTTCTTCAAGGCGCTTCCAAATACCACGATTAAACCCAGGCAACTGTGGGCTCATGTTTGAGTAATAAAAAGATTCTTGCATCACTGTTTCAGACCAACTCATATCCGCAGCCGGAGCCAAATGCCCACGATCATAGCCGCTTTTCGCATAATCAGCGTTGGTAGCGGTACCCGTGTTCACGATCGCATCTTCCATAAAACGATCTGAACGCTCTACACCTGAACCCAAGTGCGCTTTGGTGAGCAAATAGGCCACCCAATTGGCTTGCTCGTGTTCTTCGTTATATGAAAAGGAATAAGCCGTATGTGAAAGGACTATTTCACCGGAATGCAAGGATGGGCAGGCCAAACAGTGTCGATCTGAAACACTTCTGTTTTTAAATGCTAAAAAGAGCATAAAAAAAACCGGGATAATCCATAGGATTCCCGGTTTTTGAAGCTTATTGAAGCAGCTTTTACGCATCAATTTTGGCATATTTTGCATTCTTTTCAATGAATTCACGGCGCGGTGGAACGTCATCACCCATGAGCATAGAGAATATTTGGTCACATTCTGCTGCATTTTCAATGGTAACTTGACGCAAAGTACGGCTCTCTGGGTTCATGGTTGTTTCCCAAAGTTGTTCAGCGTTCATCTCACCGAGACCTTTGTAACGCTGTACATTGACTGAAGACTCACTGCCGCCACCTTTCAATTCTTGAATTAAGCGATCGCGCATGTCTTCATTCCAGGCATAAACCGATTTAGTACCTTTCTTCACTTGATAGAGCGGTGGTGTTGCGATATAGATATAACCTTTCTCGATGAGCTCTTTCATGTAGCGGAAGAAGAAGGTCAAGATGAGGGTTTCGATATGCGAACCATCGACGTCGGCATCACACATGATGATGATCTTGTGGTAGCGCAATTTTTCAAGGTTCAATGCTTTGGAATCTTCTTCTGTTCCGATGCGTACACCCAAGGCTGTGTAAATATTCTTGATCTCTTCGTTCTCGAATATTTTGTGTTGCATGGCCTTCTCTACGTTAAGAATTTTACCTCGCAATGGCATAATAGCTTGGAAATGGCGGTCACGACCTTGTTTCGCCGTACCACCTGCGGAGTCACCCTCGACGAAGTAAACCTCACACGCCGCTGGGTCTTTTTCAGAGCAGTCAGCTAATTTTCCTGGTAAGCCTGAACCAGTGAGTACGTTTTTGCGCTGAACCATTTCACGCGCTTTACGAGCAGCGTGTCTGGCGCGAGCCGCAAGGATCACTTTTTCAACGATGATTTTGGCCTCAGCTGGATGCTCTTCGAGGTATGCAGAAAGCATTTCAGAAACAGCTTGGCTTACAGGAGCAGTAACTTCTCTGTTTCCGAGTTTTGTTTTGGTTTGGCCTTCAAATTGTGGCTCTTGTACTTTTACTGAAACAACAGCTGTAAGACCTTCACGGAAGTCATCGCCGTCAATTTCAATTTTTTCTTTGGCCAACATACCTGAGTCTGTGGCGTATTTTTTAAG
>JBILTD010000122.1:0-5777 GCA_044371695.1 Crocinitomicaceae bacterium
ACATCACGGCTCCAATTCAACAAGAATTACTTGATTTTGAAAAGCATTTTCAAAATACGATGCATTCTGAGGTTGCGCTCCTAGACAAAGTAACCAACTATATTGTCAAACGAAAGGGAAAGCAATTGCGCCCCATGTTTGTCTTTCTGAGCGCCAAAATGCTCGGTGAAATTGGTCCAACCACTTTTGATGCCACCACCCTCGTTGAGTTGCTGCACACAGCTACACTTGTTCATGATGATGTCGTTGACGACGCCGCAGAGCGCCGTGGCTTTTTCTCCGTGAATGCACTCTGGAAAAATAAAATTGCCGTGTTAGTTGGCGATTACATGTTATCTAGAATTTTGTTGCTTTCTATCGAAAAACGCAACCTGGATCTTTTAGAGATCGTGGCACGCGCTGTTCAAGAAATGTCTGAAGGTGAACTCTTGCAAATCGAAAAAGCACGTCACCTAGATATCACAGAAGAAATTTACTACGAGGTTATTCGCAAAAAAACGGCCTCTTTAATCGCTACCTGCTGTGAGGCAGGCGCCCTAAGTGTTGGTGCTGACACCGAGAGGTCCAACATGCGCCGTTTCGGAGAGCTCATCGGATTGGCTTTTCAAGTCAAAGACGACATCTTTGATTACGGTACCGGAGAGCAAATTGGCAAACCAACTGGCATCGATATCCGCGAACAAAAAATGACGCTTCCGCTCATTTACGCCATGCAAAATGCACCTGCCGCCATTCAAAAAGAACTCAAGTACATCATCAAAAATAAATTTGACGACAGCAAAAGTGTACAGCGTGCCATCCAACTCGTCTGGGATTCAGGCGGCGTGCAATACGCGCAAAAAAAGATGGAAGCACTCGCGCAAGAAGCCATTGAAATGTTGGCAGCCTACCCCAACAATGCTGCTAAAACTTCGTTACTTGCCTTAGTTAATTACACCATGACCCGTGAAAAATAATCCGATGCAACTCATTAAAATTTGTCTATTTCTTACCTTAACTCTTTTCTTAACGGCATGTTCTGAAACGAAAAAGCAAGAATCTGCGGCTGCTGTCAAAAAAGAAAATTTAGTAGACCTCAAAGATGGTCATTACACCGAATGGTACCCCGGGCGCAAGCAAATCAAATATCAAGGTAACCTGAATAAAGCAGGCAACCGCGAAGGTAAATGGGATTTCTTTTCCGAAAGTGGCAATCTGCAGTCCTTCACGATGTACCTGGACGGTAAAAAAGAAGGTCATTCAGTTGTCAAGTACCCAAATGGCAAAATTCATTATTACGGATCTTACCAAAATGACCAAATGGTAGGTGAATGGATTAGCTATGATCAACAAGGCAAGAAATCAATCAAAGATTACGGATTCCCCCAATAAATGAGTAAAATCCCGCCACATATTGTCGATCAAATTCTCCAGACGGCCCGCATTGAAGAGGTCATCGGGGAGTTTGTGCAATTGAAGCGTGCGGGTTCAAATCTAAAAGGCTTAAGTCCTTTTACAGACGAGAAAACTCCTTCGTTTGTGGTTTCTCCGGCCAAGCAAATTTTCAAGTGCTTCTCTACTGGCAAAGGCGGAAATGCAGCTAGCTTCCTCATGGAAAAAGAGCATTTTTCTTACCCAGAAGCTTTGCGATGGTTGGCTAAAAAATACCAAATTGAAGTTCCTGAAGAACGCGAGGCAACTGCTGAAGAACTCGCTGCGCTCAATGAACGCGAGAGTTACCTCATCATCAATGAATTTGCAAAAAATACTTTTGCAAACATGTTACTCGAGTCAGAAGAGGGCAAAGCCATTGGTTTATCTTATTTTGAAGAACGCGGCTTTAGTAAAGCCACCATTGAAAAATTTCAACTCGGTTACTGTCTCAATACAGGTTCGGCTTTCACACAACTGGCGCTAGAAAAAGGCTATAATCAGGCCTACCTCGAAAATATTGGCCTCACGAAATCCAAAGAGGAACGTGTTTTTGACTTCTTTAAAGGCAGGGTCATGTTTCCGATACACAGCATTTCTGGACGCGTCCTGGGCTTTGGCGGCAGAACTTTGTTGTCCGATAAAAAAGTTGCCAAATATTTCAACTCTCCCGAGAGCATCATTTATAACAAAAGTGAAATTCTCTACGGCCTCTATTTTGCCAAGGGAGACATCGTTAAGTACGACGAATGTTTACTTTGCGAGGGCTATACCGATGTCATTAGTATGCATCAGGCGGGCATTCAAAATGTGGTTTCCTCTTCGGGTACCTCCCTGACCAAAGAACAGGTGAAGTTGGTAAGCCGCTATACAAAAAACCTAACCATTCTCTATGACGGTGATGCCGCCGGAATCAAAGCGAGCTTCAGAGGAATTGACCTCATTTTGGAGGAAGGGATGAACGTTAAAGTCGTACTTTTTCCGGACGGTGAAGATCCAGACTCTTTTGCAAAATCAAGAAGTCATTCTGAGCTTGAAGCTTACATCAAAACCCACAAGCAAGATTTTATATCCTTTAAGGCGGGCGTATTGCTCTCCGATGGCAATTCAGACCCCATTCAAAGAGCGAGTCTCATTAAAGATATCGTGCATTCGGTTTCACTCATTCCGGATCAAATTATGCGCTCAGTTTATGCGCAACAATTGGCACAACAGTTTGATATTTCTGAAGCAATAGTGCAGTCTGAACTCTTACAATTGCGCAAGCAAGGTCTGAGCAAACAGCTGCAAGATCCTGCCATCAATGATATCGTTTTGCCAAAGCAGGCCGCTGACCAAGCTCAAACTGCCGAGGTTTCCAATGATCAACATGATACCTCTATTTATGAAGCTGAATTAATTAGGCTTTTATTAAAGTACGGCACACGTGCCCTTGAATTTCAGCAACAGGGTGCAGAAAATAGCCAAACGAGTGTCATCGAACTAGTGATCCACGAGCTTCAAAATGATGAGCTCAGCTTCTCAGATCCTTTACTTCAAGAAATTTACCAGATCTTCGCTCATGGTGTTCATCAGGAACAAACACTTTATGCAGGAAGTTACTTTTTGCGTCATGAAAATCAGCAGATCGTTCAGTTAGCCACCAACTTTGAAGCCCAAGAGCAAGACCTCAGTCATAATTGGGTGGCCAAATACAAAATACAAACCAAGTCAGAGTCTGACGATTTATACCAAACTGTACTGCAAACCATCTATCGCTTCAAATTGGCACACGTAGAAAAACGCATTGCAGAGCTGCGTAAGGAAATCGCACAAAACACCCTTGAATCTGACGATATGCTTCTGGCTTTGGGTGAAATTGTTAGTTTAGAAAAGGTCAAAATGCTGCTCTCTGAGCAAATAGGCATTACCGTAATTCGTTAAGCATGTTCTCAAAAACGCTCTTTTATATAGGCCCTTACAAGATTTGTTTTTGGAACCTGATCTTCCTGTTGCTCATTTTTTTGGTTGCTGCAATTCTTCGGCGACTCATTCATCGTGGTCTGAAGGGCTATGTAAAAAGTGCTAACATACAGCTTGAGGCGAAGCAAATGGCTCGTCTTCGTTTAGTGAGTCAAAGTGTTTATTTACTCGCCATTTATATTGCGGTCTTGAGTTTAAGATACAACAATGGTCGGGTTACTTTTGATGATTTCCTCAATTTTAAGTTATTGTCCTTTAGTCAGTTCAGTATAGACTTTGCGGATATCTTAGTGCTCATTTCTGTTTTCTTCGGAGCTAAAATCGCAGTCAACCTTTCTCGATTATACATTGCCAAACGCTTCAAACGCAGTGCACACTATGATCCGGGGACAGAATTCGTTTACATCCAATTAGCTCGGTATTTTATTTATGTTTTTTCGATCATTTTAGGTCTCAAATTGCTCGATATCGACCTCATGATCTTGCTCACGAGTTCAGTAGGTTTACTAGTTGGTTTAGGCTTGGGTTTACAAGATGTTTTCAAAGACATGATAGCCGGTATGGTTTTGCTTTTTGAAGGAAACCTCAGGGTAGGGGATATTGTCGAAATTGCGGGCAAGAACAAGAACGGAACCACTCAAGACGGAATGGTTGCCAAAATTGTCAAGATCAATGTCAGAACCACTCAGATTGAAACCCGTGAAGGCAATGTCCTAATTATTCCTAATACGCACTTAACCCAAGATAGAATTGAAAACTGGAGCCATGGCTCGGAACTCACGCGCTTTACCATTCAGGTAACTGTGGCCTTTGGTGCAGACCTAGAGCTCATCCAACGCTTGCTCAAACAAGCAGCCTTGGCGCATCCGAAGGTCAAGAAGAATCAACCGGTAATGGTCCGTTTCGCAGACTTTGGAGATTCAGGGATTAACTTAGAACTGATTTTTTGGGCAGATCAAAGTTGGGATATCAACAACTACAAGTCAGAAATTCGCTATGAAATTGACCGCTTGTTTAGAGCATACCAAATAGAAATTCCGTATCCTCAACGAGTCATGCATCAGGCGCCTCAGCGCAACTCGTAAAGATAGCGTTGAATGGTATTTTCGATACCCAAATAAAGCGCATCTGAAATGAGGGCATGCCCAATCGAAACTTCATCTAACTGACACAAGTGCTTTTTTAAGTAAGCTAAATTTTCTAAGCTGAGGTCGTGGCCAGCATTGATACCCAAACCAAGCGCTTGCGCAACTTTGGCAGCTTTTACATAAGGTTCAATTGCAGTTTCCTTATTTTCATGAAAATGTTCCGCATAAGGCCCTGTATAAAACTCTATCCGATCAGCACCTAGCGCTGCAGCTTTCTCAATTTGTCGTGTATCTGTCTCCATGAATAATGAAACCCTTACACCTAGCTTTTTGATTTGATCAATGATAGGAGCTAAAAAGCCTTCATTTTCAATGCAATTCCAGCCAGCATTAGACGTGAGTACACCAGGTGGGTCCGGAACAAGTGTAGCTTGGGCGGGTTTTAAATCTGTTATGAGTTGCAGGTAACGCGCATCAGGGTATCCTTCAATATTGAACTCAGTAGTTACAACATCTTTTAAACCATAACAATCTGCTGTAGTGATATGCCTTTCATCTGGTCTAGGATGTACCGTAATTCCTTGTGCTCCGAAGCGTTCGGCGTCAATGGCAAACTGAATGACATTTGGCAAAGATCCACCTCGGGCATTTCTGAGGGTGGCAATTTTATTAATATTGACACTTAGTCTGGTCATGGCACAATAATTGAAACACAAAAGTACGAAACATTCAAGGTTTTTAGTATTTTGGCCATCACTATGAAAGCAAGCGAAATCATTTCTGAAGTTATCCCACCTTTAGTGCACACCGACAGCGGTGAAAAAGCACTTTTATGGATGGATGAATTTCAAGTCAATCACCTGCCTGTGCTCAAAAATGGCAATTTTGTCGGGGTGCTGTCCGAGTCTGAATTACTTGATCAAGCAGATCTAGAGCCTACCCTTGATATGCTTTTTCAGCATTTGCCTCGACCTTTTGTTTTTGCCGACGCACATCTGTTTGATATCCTCAAGCACTTTTCTTTGTTCAAATTAACAGCACTGCCGGTTCTTGATCGTCAAGAGCAATATTTAGGCGTCATTTCCTCACAAGACTTATTGCAGCTTTTGGCGCAGTCCACAGGTGTTAAAGAAATTGGTTCTGTTTTGGTACTCGAAATGGATGCGAACAATTATGCGCTTTCTCAAATTGCTCAAATTGTAGAAAGTAACCAAGCAAAAATTTTGAATTTATTTGTCAATAGTGAGCCTGATAGCACTAAAATACAAGTGAGTTTAAAAATCAATCAGCAAAATCTTAGTTCAATAATCCGTACCT
>JBILTD010000123.1:0-5759 GCA_044371695.1 Crocinitomicaceae bacterium
CTCCTTTGATTTTTTTTATGGAGTCAACGTGCGCTTCAAATTTGGCTGAATCAATGATGCCTTGCCCCACAAAGTATTTTTTATTTCCCTCTTTAGTGATGATATCGAGGTATTCTTGGTTGCTCAGCTTTTGCTCTTCAATGAGTTCAAAATGATCGAGGATCAGATAATTGGTGTTGTAAAAGCCATCGCCTTTGGCATAGTAGGCATCTTTACCAAATTTCGATAAAAAACCACCCTCAGATTTAACGGGTAAGGCAAAAACTAAAATGACAGGAATCAAGACAAAGCCCACCATTTGCCACATCCCAGATTTACTTCTGGTTTTGAGTGCGCCATATAGCATAAACAAACCAGTAAATACGTAAACGTGAATGAGTGTAGGAATTAAAGCTGTAAGAGCAAAAACGGTAGTACTTTCTGAATTTTCAGCGGCTCGCTCAGGGCTTAACCAACCGCCAACAAAAAGATAGAGCAAGAAAATTGCACCTATTTTGATCCAAAGATTTTTGACCAATGCGAATAAGATAGAGGCAAATAAAGCAAATACCAATAGCTTGTCAAAAAGGTTCATTTCGACGAAATAGTCGTAGACATCTTTGCTGAATCCGAAGTCTTTGGCAAACGCTGCATAAGAGAGCAATACACCAACAATTAGCAACACTAGGAAATCCCATTTTCCTTTAGCGTAATATTGACGATCATGCAACCAGCTGATTTCAGTAAGGTAATGCAATGGCCCTAAATAAGCATAAGCCAACAAGAATGTTTCAAATGGAAAATAATAAGCCAAAACTGCTGTAATGAGCATGAGGCCCACATTGAGGTAATTGATTTGATTTTCTTTTAAGGCGTTCATTGCTTGGCGGTTTTAAATGCTACTTTACAAAAGTAAGGATTGCAGTGCTTTGAAAAAAATGATTATGATCATAAATCATCAGAAACAAAACCCGACCTTACTCTTCAGAAAAAAGCGGAATCTGATCCGGATTGTCGTCTGCGTTTTTAGTGAGGTCCCATTCCATTGAAGGTGTTTCTGCATCTTCAATAGGGTCTAATTCATCTAAGATTTCTTCCTCTTGTGCATTTGGCCATGGTTCTTTGCCTTCATCGATTGGGTGCGTCAAGACAATTTCCTTAACCTTCATTTTGGTCAGTTGGTTTCCTTGCGCTTTCATGCCTTTTACATCTATGAGATCAGCCAAATTCAAGACTTGATCTGGAAGATTCTTGGTCTCTTTGAGTAACTTGTTAAAGACAATTTTTGCTTCTGGGCGATAAGCCGTTGAAACCAAATCTAAGAAAGAACCAGGTGCTTCAGCAATGAAACTTACCCGTTTGTCTTGCGTAACCTCACAGGTAAAGCGCTTCACATAATGCAGTTCTTTTTCAGCGTCATAGTAGACTGCTGAAATAGGGCGATCCGAGATCCATTTTTCGATATGAATCATGTCTTCGTCAAAGTGGGTCGCTAAATCGAAGCTACTGAGTCGGTATTCGCCATTTTTATAGAGCGTAAGAATGCGGTCTTCGCCTTTGAAAGAACCTAAGAATTTACCACGACCTTCGTCATTGAGTCGGCCCACCACTTGATCATACCAGATTTTTCTGGCGGCAAGCGTAGAACCCCCGACCTCTTTTTGTACAATTTTTTGAATGATTTCTTTGGTCACGCGGTTACCAGCAGAATTTCGTCCTTTGATCAATAAAGCACCTAAATCGATGTCAAAACGCAGTCTTTTGAGGTGCGGACGCGGCCTGAGTAGGACACTCACCACTTCGCGCTCTCCATTCGGATGTACACTGAAATAAAGCATTTTGGAACCTTTGGTGCCTTTGGTGAGGTCGTATTCGGTGTCGCGGGTAATGGAATTGACATAAAAACGCTTCATCATGGTTGCGCCACCAGCACCGTCTTGATAGAACAAATGATAAATGGTGCGGGTATCGCCTTTTTTCCAAACGTTGGCATAGATGAGGCCCTTACCGACAAATTTCTTGTCCGAAACCTTAGTAATCATCATTTTACCACTCGAGAAGAAGCAGATGATGTCGTCAATTTCGGAGCAGTCGCAGATGGCTTCGTTCTTTTTGAGGCCATAACCAATGAAGCCTTCGTCGTAATCAACGTAGAGCTTGCGGTTGGCAATGATCACTTTTGTAGCCGAGATGGTATCGAAGGTTTTGATTTCGGTTTTTCTTTCGCGGCCAACGCCGAAACGCTTTTTGAGATCTTTGAAATACTCAATGGCATATTCTGTGAGGTGTTCGAGGTCGTGCTTGACCTGTTTCATTTCCTCTTCAATTTTCAGCAAGGCGTCGTCCGCTTTATCGGCATCGAAGCGCGTGATACGGATCATTGGGATTTGCGTCAGCTTGTGTAGGTCTTCGTCCTGGATTTCACGAACCAACTGCTTTTTGAAAGGCTTGAAACGGTCGTACAAATAAACATAAAGTGCTTCTCTGTCACTATACAACTTGAAGTCGATATACATCTCATTGTTGATGAACAATTTTTCAAGTGTCGAGAAATGCCAAAGCCTTTCGAGTTCGTCGAGCTTGATTTGCAACTCGAGCTGTAATAATTTAACGGTATGATCAGTGTTGACTTTTAAAATTTCTGTCACGCCCATGAACCTTGGGCGGTCACCGTCAATAATAGATGAATTCGGAGAAACCGAAACCTCACAGTCGGTGAATGCATAGAGCGCATCGATGGTTTTGTCTGGAGAAACACCAGGTGCTAAGTGCACAATAATTTCAGCCTCAGAAGAGGTGTTGTCTTCGATTTTTTTGATCTTGATTTTCCCCTTGTCGTTGGCCTTGATGACCGATTCTATTAAAGAACCAGTTGTGGTGCCATAAGGTATTTCATTGATGATGAGCGTCTTGTTATCAACCTTTCTGATTTTTGCACGAATGCGCACACGGCCTCCACGTAAACCGTCGTTGTAACCGGAAAAATCGGCCATACCGCCATTCGGGAAGTCTGGCAGGAGCTCCACCTTTTTACCGCGGAGGTGGTTGATCGATTGATCAATGAGTTCAATAAAATTATGTGGCAAGAACTTACAAGCCATCCCAACTGCAATCCCCTCTGCTCCTTGGGCGAGCAAAAGCGGAAACTTCATGGGTAGTTGTTCGGGCTCTTTGTTGCGGCCGTCGTAGCTCGCTAACCAATTGGTGGTTTTCGGATTAAAAGCAACGTGCAAAGCAAATTTGGAGAGTCTGGCTTCAATGTAACGAGGTGCAGCAGCGCCATCGCCTGTGAGTGTGTTTCCCCAGTTTCCTTGGCAGTCAATCATGAGGTCTTTTTGACCAATTTGAACCAAAGCATCTCCGATAGATGCATCTCCGTGCGGGTGATACTTCATGGTGTTACCAATAATATTGGCAACCTTGTTGTATCGGCCGTCTTCCATTTCGCGCATGGAGTGCAAAATACGGCGCTGAACAGGCTTGAGCCCGTCATAAAGACTCGGGACCGCTCTTTCTAAGATCACATAACTGGCGTAATCTAGAAACCAGTTTTGATAAAGACCATTGAGGGGTACAATTTTATCGTCGAGGTGTTGTTTCTCGAAGGGATTATGGCCGGTATCCTCAGCTGAATTGTCTAGGTTTTCTAATTCGTCTTCTGCCATGTTTAAGATGCTAATTCGGTGTTTACTTCTTCAGCGCTATCGGCTTCATTTGCTGCAGCTATTTGTTCTGCGAGGTCTTTCTCGACACGCAAGTTATCAATGATGAAATCTTGTCTGTCCGGGGTGTTTTTACCCATGAAATAAGAAAGAATGGAATCAATGGAAGCGTCTTTTGTCAAGATAACGGGCTCTAAACGAATGTTTTCACCGATAAAATGAACAAATTCGTCTGGGGAAATTTCACCCAAACCTTTGAAGCGGGTAATTTCTGGGTTCTTGCCAAGTTCGGCAATAGCCGCTCTTCTTTCTTCTTCTGAGTAACAATAAATCGTTTTCTTTTTGTTGCGGACCCTAAAAAGTGGGGTTTGCAAGACATAAACGTGATTGCGCTTGACGAGGTCCGGGAAAAATTGCAAGAAGAAGGTCAGTAAAAGCATTCGGATGTGCATCCCGTCGACATCGGCATCGGTGGCAATAACAATGCGGTTGTAGCGCAGGTTATCCATGTCTTCTTCGATGTCAAGGGCGGCTTGGATCAGGTTGAACTCTTCATTTTCGTAGACCACCTTTTTAGTGAGGCCATAGCAATTCAAAGGCTTACCTCTTAGGGAGAATACCGCTTGCGTATTGACATTTCTGGACTTCGTAATTGAACCACTCGCTGAATCCCCTTCGGTAATGAAAAGCGTTGTTTCTTCGCGGTGCTCATCTTTGACGTCAGTGAGGTGCGTTCGGCAGTCACGGAGCTTTTTGTTGTGTAGACTTGCTTTTTTGGAGCGGTCACGGGCAAGTTTACGGATACCTGCAAGGTCTTTGCGTTCGCGTTCAGACTGCTTGATTTTCTTCTCAATGGTTTCGGCGACATCTGGATTGCGATGCAAGTAGTTGTCTAGCTTGTCTTTTAAGAAATCATTGATGAAAGCACGCATTGACTTGCCACCAGGTTCAATTTCTTGTGAACCCAATTTGGTTTTGGTCTGTGATTCAAATACCGGCTCAATGACTTTAACAGCAATAGCCGCAACAATAGATTGCCTGATATCTGATGCTTCGTAGTTTTTATTATAGAAATCTCGGATTACCTTTGCCACAGATTCGCGAAATGCACTTTGATGTGTACCACCCTGTGTAGTATGCTGACCATTGACAAAAGAATAGTAATCTTCACCGTAGGTGCGTCCGTGTGTAAAAGCCACTTCGATATCTTCATCTTCTAGGTGAATAATCGGGTACAACGGATCACCATCCATGTTGTTTTCAAGAAGGTCTTTAAGACCATCTTTGGAATTGTATTTTTCTCCGTTAAAATAAATAGAAAGACCGCGGTTGAGATAGCAATAATTCCACATCATTTTGTCGAGGTAGGCCGTTTTAAAGGCATACTTCTTGAAAATGCTGTCGTCTGGAATAAATTCAACGTAAGTACCGTTGGTTTCGTCGGTTTTTTCAATAGGCGTTTCTGAGATCAGTTCGCCACGTTCAAATGTCGCTCCTTTCTTCTCGCCTTCACGGACAGAATAAACCATGAAATAAGAAGAAAGTGCATTGACCGCTTTGGTACCAACACCATTCAGACCCACAGATTTCTTAAATGCTTTGGAGTCGTATTTACCACCGGTATTCATTCGAGAAACGACTTCGACTACTTTACCTAACGGAATTCCGCGGCCGTAATCTCGGATAGACACCTTGCCATCTTTGACTTTGATGTCAACGCGCTTGCCGTTACCCATCACGAATTCATCGATGCAGTTATCGACGACCTCTTTTACAAGAATATAAATACCGTCGTCGGCAGCGGCGCCATCACCAAGCTTTCCGATATACATACCGGGACGCAAGCGAATGTGCTCTTTCCAATCTAGGGAGCGTATGTTGTCTTCGGTGTACTGATTTTCAGCCATGTAGCGATTCAAAATTTAGAACAAACAAAAATAACATTCTAAACTGCTTGAGCGACATCATCAAAAGGGAAATTATAAACCAAATATGTTGATAACAATAGGATTTAGGCTATCTTTGCCCTCAAATTGAAACAGAATTATGGCAACTACTGCAGATATCCGCAACGGATTGTGCATCAAGCACAACGATAAACTTTTTCAAATCATTGAA
>JBILTD010000124.1:0-5626 GCA_044371695.1 Crocinitomicaceae bacterium
GTTCAGATTCAACATCGTTATCGACTAGAGCAAAGATGGATAGAGCAATTTGCACAACAGAATGGGCAAATCTATCAGCTAGACAACATATTTCGTCAAAGATTCAGATACCGAGCCCAGGCCTTGATTCCTTTAACAAAAAAAGGCCTTGTCGATCATGCTCCATTTTTGAATGTGAATAATGAAATATTCTTAGGTTTTGGTAAGGGTATTGGAAAAAATGTTTTAGACCAAAATCGATTCATTGCTGCACTAGGTTTGCGCTTTTCTCAGGATTTCAATATTCAATTTGGTTACCTCAATCAGTTTGTTTTGAAGCCAGACGGGTTGCATATGGAGCGCAACCATACGCTTTGGACGAGTATCGTCTACAACTTAAATTTTAACAAATAAGTGCGAACCTTGAAATTTATCACCCTAAAAGCCGCTTTAAAAGAGCGGCTTTTTTTATCTTTCTAAAAAAAACAAGTTGAAAAGAAGAGATTTTATTCAAAAAACAGGCGTCGTTGGCTTAGGTGCCTTGCTAGTGCCAAATGCTTTAAACGCTGGTCAAAATAGTTCTGAATTAAAGAAAGTGCGTCTTGGCTTTATTGCCACAGGTTTTAGAGGTCAAACGCATATTGAAGAAATGCTCAAGCGCAATGACACAGAAATCATTGCTTTGGCAGATCCAAATCCGCGTATGATCAAAGATGCATTGGCGTTAATTGAAAAAGCAGGTAGACCAAGCCCAGCTGTTTACCAAAACGGCCCTGATGATTATATGAATTTACTCGCTCGAAATGACATCGATGCTGTTTTTGTTTCGTCGCCATGGGAGTGGCATTTACCACACGGTATTGCTGCAATGAAGGCCGGAAAGATAGTTGGAATGGAAGTAGGGGGCGCCATGAAACTCGAAGATTGCTGGGCTTATGTCAAGACTTCAGAGCAAACAGGTGTGCCGATTATGCCCCTCGAAAATGTTTGTTACAGACGTGATGTCATGGCCATCTTAAATATGGTGCGCCAAGGATTATTTGGCGAAATTGTACATGCCCAAGGTGGTTACGAGCATGACTTGCGTGGCGTGTTGTTCAATGACGGAAATAGTGCCTACAATTCAGGTGTCGAATTTGGAGAAAAAGGATTCAGTGAAGCCGCTTGGCGCACCAATCATTACGTAAACCGCAATGGTGAGCTGTATCCGACCCATGGTTTGGGCCCTGTGGCCACGATGCTTGATCTCAATCGAGGAAACCGCTTGGTGCGTCTGAGTTCTTTTGCCAGTAAGTCCAGAGGTTTACACGAATATATAGTCAATCATCCAAAAGGAGGTGCTACGCATCCAAATGCTGCTGTTGAATTCAAGCAAGGAGATGTCGTCACGACCCATTTGCAATGCGCTAATGGTGAGACGATCATTTTAACCCACGATACCAGTTTACAGCGTCCGTATAATTTAGGATTCAGGGTTCAAGGTACCAAAGGCATTTGGCAAGATTTCGGTTGGGGTGACCCAGAACAAGGACATATCTATTTTGAAGCCCAAATGAAGCATTCACACCGTTGGGATAACACCAAGAATTGGCTCGAGCAATACGATCATCCGCTCTGGAAAGCCAATGCAGCTGCAGCTGAAAGTTCAGGGCATGGAGGTATGGATTATTTTGTCGACAACGCTTTTATTGAAAGTATCAAGCAAAATCAAGCCTTTCCGTTAGATGTCTACGACCTCGCTGCTTGGTATGCAATTACGCCGCTCAGCGAAAAATCTGTGGCAGCCAATGGCGCGCCACAAGACATTCCAGATTTTACTAAAGGCGCTTGGAAAACCAGGCAGCCTATTTTTGCCCTCAATGCCAATTACTGATTTAGCGCTGGTCATATTAGCAGGAGGTTTAGGAAGTCGTTTTGGCGGCGACAAACAGGTGCAGCCCTTTGGTGAGCAAGGACACTTCTTGTTCGAATATGCTTGCTATGATGCTTATAGGGAAGGATTTCAAAAAGTATTTGTGGTGGTGCGCCCTGGCATGGAAGAGGTGGTTTTCGAGCAACTCAAACGTTGGATCTCTCCGGCTAAATTTCAGATTTTAACACAGACACAAACCCGCATAAAACCTTTAGGAACGGCTCATGCCTTGAGTATGCTTAATGGTCAATGGACGGGCTCATTTTTAGTGCTGAATGCCGACGATTACTACGGGCAAGCGCTCATCAAAAAGGCCTATGATTTACAGCAATCGGGTGTTGTAGCAGCAAGTTTGGCATTTCGTTTAAATACGACACTCAGTGCTCATGGGCCGGTGTCAAGAGGTATTTGTCTGGAAGAAGCGGGTCACTTAATGCAAATTGAAGAGGTGAAACATTTGGCATATCACAATGGTGAAATCCGAGATGCGGCAAATAAAGTTTATCAGGCAAATACTTTGGTTTCTATGAACGCTTGGCTTTTGCCAGCATCCTTTTTGACTTTCTTGGATTCTGAGGTGAAGGATTTTATGGCAAGCCACTCAGCCGATGGGCAACTTGAAATCTTTTTGCCAGATTGCATACAAAAAGCCATCAATGCCCAACTTTTCGAAGTGAGGCTTGAAGAAGCACAAAGCACTTGGTTTGGCCTTACTTACAAAGCAGACCTTGAGCAAGCAGTCCAACAACTTCAGCTACTCGAACAAACAGGAGTTTACCTAAAAATATTTGAACGGTGGACTTAAAATCGTTTGTGGATCAAACCTGGGGGCTCACCTGCACAGCGCTCATTCCAATTGAGGAGGGCCTGATCAATCATACGTGGTTACTCAGAACCCCTACGCACAATTACATCTTACAAAAGATCAATAATGTGGTTTTTCAAAAGCCCGAACAGCTTCAAGAGCAACTGCAGACCCTCTCTAAAGCCCTTCACTTAAAAGGTTTGGTTCCTTTAGAATTCATTGAAGTAGACGGAAAATCTTGTTTCGTTTTCGAAAATGCTTACTATCGTTTGCAAAAGGCAATATGGCCAAGTACAACCTTAAAAACAATCGATGTTGCAGTAGCGGCTCAGGCTGCTTCTGCACTAAGCGTCTTTCATTTAGCCTTAAATCAACTCGATTTTTCGAATTGGGAAGCGCCAATCCCTGATTTTCTTGATGTGCAAAAACGGGTAACGGCTTTTGATGCCGCAAAACAGCAGGCTGAAAAAAGTAGATTAGAACTGGGTGGTGAAATCAATGAAAAATTAAATACTCAATTGCCAGCAATTAGCGCTTGGCAAGCCCTATGTGAAACTGAACCTAAGGTATTGATTCATGGCGACCCCAAGCTGAGTAATTATTTGTTTACACAGGATGGTAAAAAAGTCAGGGCCCTCATTGATTGGGATACCATTCAGTTGGGTTGCGTGTATTATGATTATGCCGATATGGTTCGGTCATTTTGCGGAAGGGGAGAAGACCTGAGTGCTGAACAACAGTTATTTCGCTCGGATATTTTTGAAGCACTTTTGGCGTGTTTTGACATCAATGAAGCCAAATTCTTTATTGCGGCGCGCGGGCTTATTTTAGTGCAGTCGATGCGTTTTTTAAACGACTACTTGAACAACGATATTTATTACAAAGTCAAGGACGACCAGCATAACTTAAGACGTGCAGCCAATCAGTTGAACTTAGCGCTCGAATTAGAAGAATATTGGCTTACCACTCGTAGGCCAACTCAGTAAGCCATTTACCCTGACAACGCATGGTTTGTTCGATGAGGTCACGGACACAAGTTTTCCCGCCCAGAAACGGGCTTTGATAGTGCACATTTGCTTTCACATCGCTGACAGCATCTTGAGGACAGGCAGATAAACCGGCTTTTTTAAGTACTGGAATGTCTGGAATGTCATCACCCATATAGGCAATTTCTTGATCAGAAAGGTTGTATTGTGCTTTAATGGCTTCGTAGCGCTCCATTTTGTTGTGTGCGCCTAAAAAAACATCGTGTACACCAAGACCCATCAGGCGCTTTTTTACTTCCGGAGAAGAACCACCTGTGATGCAAAATATTTTATAACCCATCTTGACAGCATACTGAACAGCGTAACCGTCTTTGGAATTCAGTGCTCTTACAATTTCATCGTTGATGAGGTAGACTTTTCCATCGGTAAAAACGCCGTCTACATCAAAAATAAAGGTGCTGATGTGATTGAGTCTTTGTTTGTAACTAAGCATTTTTAAATAGATCTTGAATGCGTTGTGTAAGTTGGTTATAAACCTCGAGTTGCTGACCGCTCAGTTGTTTGCGGTGACGCTCAAGAGTATTTTGATCGTGTCTGAGGGCAGGGCCCGTTTGTGCTTTTTCTGGGCCTAGCAATATTGCTTTTGCGATGGTTTCGTTTAAAAGCGGATAGACGGGCGTAAAATCGAGTTGCGCAGCAGCTAAAATTTTACTTGCTTCTAGTAGCATGAGATTGCCGAAATTATTGACAAACACACCAGCAAGATGATACTGTGCGCGTTGGGCCGAACCACAAGCTTGAAATTGCGCACCTAATTGGTTTAAAAATGCCGTGATGCGTTGGAGTACGAAGTCATTTTTTCCTTCAATCATGAAAGGAATATCTGAAACCAAGAGGTCGCGGTTGGTCGAAATACTTTGGTAAGGATAACAAACCCCTAAGTTATCGTGGGCAAACAATTTAATGCTTGGACTACCCGCAGTATACGCTGCAAACTGTTGAGGGCTGAGTTGACCAATTACTTCGGGCAAAGCGTCGTCAGAAACGCAAAGCAAAATAAGTTCTGCTTTGAGTTCTGGTATGCTGTTTACTGCCTTTGTGTTGTATTTGAGCGCTAGTTCTTCGGCTTTTTGCTGATTACGAGCATAAATGCCGGCTATTGAAATTTGTGCATTGAAAGCCAGACGTAGCAATGTTTGTGCAACTCTTCCGGATCCGATGACAGCAATATGCATAGGTATCAATTATTAACCGTGACACTGTTTGAACTTCTTGCCACTTCCACAAGGACAAGGATCATTGCGTCCAACTTTAGGGTCGGCAACAATTGGCTGTTGTTTTTCACGCTGTGGCATCGAGTTGGCAATGGCTTGCTCATAGCCCTCACGTCCTTCAAAGGCTGGAGGCGTTGTGCTGCTTGTTGACGAAAGCTGCGCCTTCTCGTAGTTGTTTTGGTGGTCTTCTTTGTTGGTGCTTTCGATCTGTTGTTCGATAGGCACATCCATTTTCATGAGCAGTTCAAGCGCCTCTTC
This sequence comes from Crocinitomicaceae bacterium, assembly GCA_044371695.1. GTDB lineage: Bacteria > Bacteroidota > Bacteroidia > Flavobacteriales_D > Crocinitomicaceae > UBA952. The sequence continues at coordinate 5,215 of JBILTD010000124.1, forward strand.
ATTCAAACGATTCAGCATTGAACGGAAGAGCTCGTAAGACTCGAGTTTATAGATAACTAGTGGATCCTTTTGCTCATATTGCGCGTTGCGTACAGCAGAGCGGAGGTCATCCATTTCGCGAAGGTGTTCTTTCCACTCTTCATCGATTTTGCTCAGGATCACGTTTCTTTCGAAATACTTACTGATGATTTTTCCTTCAGAGTTGTAGGCTTCTTCTAGGTTGACTATCAGTTGTAATTGACGACGACCATCTGTGAGTGGGAAGACAATATTTTTATATTGTTGCGACATCGTTTCGAAAACGTGTTTCACTTGTGGATACGCCATGCGGGCAATCTTTTCGCATTTGCGATCGTAGGCTTCACGCAAAGACTGATAAGTACGTTCGGTGAGTTCTTGTGTGCTGATGCTT
>JBILTD010000125.1:0-5610 GCA_044371695.1 Crocinitomicaceae bacterium
TTGATATTTCTCCAGTACCCTTTAAAATTCAATTAGGCCCAAACCTAACTGAAGGGCGTGGAGCTGGTATGATCCCAGAAGTAGGGATGAATGCCGCGATGGAAAATATCCAAGAAATCCGCGAATTGTTGTCAAAAGACACCAAAATGGTTTTTGTCACGGCCGGAATGGGTGGTGGTACCGGTACTGGTGCTGCGCCTGTTATTGCTCAAGTGGCACGTGACCTCGGAATTTTAACGGTAGGTATCGTTACTGTACCTTTCAATTTTGAAGGTCGTAAAAGACGCCAACAAGCCGAAGAAGGTCTAGAGCGCATGCGTCAGAATGTAGATACACTCCTCATTATTAACAATGAAAAATTGCGTGAGTTCGGACGCAATATGTCGTTGTCAGAGGCTTTCTCTCATGCCGATGATGTTTTAACTGTTGCTGCCAAAGGTATTGCTGAAGTTATTTCTGTTACAGGATCTATCAACGTTGACTTCAACGATGTCAATACCGTGATGCGCAACTCTGGCCACGCCATTATGGGTAGTGCCATTGCCTCCGGAAAAGACCGCGCTATTCAAGCCGTACAAGCGGCGCTTAGCTCACCACTTCTCAACGACGACAACATCAGTGGAGCGCGTTATGTCCTCTTGAACATCTCTTACGGTGATCAAGAAGTCATGATGGATGAAATCACTGAAATCACTGACTACATTCAAGAAGCTGCTGGTTCCACCGCAGATGTTATTTGGGGTCATGCCAAAGACGCTTCTTTAGCAGATCAACTCAGTATCACAATCATTGCCACTGGTTTCTCTTCTTCATCTGTTTCTACCTATGCCCAAGCACCAGAAAGAACAGTTGTAGTTCTTGAAGAGGAGCAAAAACAAGAAATTGTAGCGCCTTTGAGTTCTCCTTTTGAACGCATAGCAACAGCTCCAATTGCTGAAGCGTCAAACGAACCGTTCATCAAAGAAGTACAGGCGGAAGTTGCACCAAGTGCACCGATTTTTACACCGACTGCTGCTGAACCAGAAAAAACAACTTTCAATCTTTACGACGAGCCTGCTATTGAGCCAGTTGCAGAAGTAGAACCTGCACAAACGCAAGCAGCCATGACTTGGGATGTTTTTGATGTGCAAACAGAAGCAACACCTGCTGCAGCATCATACACTGCGCCGGTTCAAGCTTTTGAAGATGCACCAGTTGTCAAACACATTTTGGAAGATGAAGCGATTCAAAAAGTAAATCTTGAAGAGCCAAAAAGAATGTTAAGCCCTGAAGAGCAAATGCGCAAAGTACAAGAGCGTGTTGCACGCATTCAAGAGTTTACATCAAAGCTCAAAAGACCAGAAGGCATCATTGAATTTGAAAATGAGCCAGCTTTTGTTCGCCGCAATATTGCTTTGCAACAGACACAACCGAGTGCCACTGAGCAAGTTTCTCGTTTTGGAATTGCACCAGATGCAAACGGAACAGCAGGTCTCAGAAACAATAGCTTTCTTCACGATAACGTAGACTAATCATGAGTTTTACAGATCGCATCAATGCGGATATCAAAAGTGCAATGCTGGCTAAAGAAAAGGAAAAGTTAGCCGCACTTAGAGATATCAAGTCAAAATTATTGCTCGAGGCGACCTCTGGTGGTTCCTCAGAAGTTTCTGAAGAAACAGCCATTAAAATTTGTGTCAAGTTGCACAAACAAAGAATGGAAACACATGCACTCTATATTGCTCAAAATCGCGAAGATCTTGCTGCAGAAGAGTTATATCAGGCCCAAGTTATAGAGCAGTACTTACCTCAAATGCTTTCTGAAGCGGAATTGCGCGCCGAGGTGCTTTCAGCCAAGGCGAGCACAGGTGCTCAAGGCCCACAAGATATGGGTAAACTTATGGGTGTGCTTTCAGCCAAGTTAGCTGGAAAGGCAGACGGTAAAGCCATAGCTGCTATGGTAAAGGAAGTATTGGCACAATAGCCATGAAGATAGAACTTGCCCAATTAATTTGCACACTGAATCAACGTGGCTGGTCTCCGGCGACATCAACTAATTATTCGTTCATCGACGAACATCAACAATGTTGGGTTTCTAGGTCAGGTGTCAATAAGGCGCATTTCACTGAGCATGATTTCATGACCATTGATGCAAGTGGCATGGGTATTGGCGCTTACCATGGCGTAAAACCCTCTGATGAAACACAAATCCACTTATGGATCTACCAAAACTTCCCAGCGGCAAAAGTCATTTTACATAGCCATTCCAAATACCCGGTCCTGATTTCTCAATACAACGAACATCATTTTAATGTTCAAGGCTATGAGCTTCAAAAGGGTTTCAAGGGCTGTAAAACTCACTTAGACAGCATTCAAATCCCAATCATCGACAACGAACAAGACATGAATTTGCTTTGTGCAGCTTTAGATGAGCGTAAAACTGATATTCAGCACCATTGTTTCATCATTGCGGGGCATGGAACCTATGCTTGGGGTGAAAATATTTTTGAAGCACAAAGGCATCTCGAGACTTTGGATTACCTTTGTGAATGTGAATTTTTACTTTAAAAATGGCAATTTTATCAGTACCAAATTCAGGTCTTGAGCTTCAAGATCCAGCAGCAATTCGAAGCTTCCTTAACAATATTGGTGTTTATTTTGATCAATGGCATTGTGATATTGAATTCTCTGACGATGCCACTCAAGAAGACATACTAGCTGCTTATGCAAAGGATCTCGATCCTTTTATGCAACAAGGTGGTTACCACACAGCCGATGTCATTTCTATTCATTCGGGCACTCCAAATTACGAAGCCATTCGTGCTAAATTTTTAGCTGAACACATTCATACCGAAGATGAAATTCGCTTTTTTGTCGATGGACAAGGACTATTTTGGTTCAATATCGATGGCCATGAGGTGTTCAATGTACTCTGTGAACGTGGCGATCTCATCAGTGTACCAATGGGCACTAAACATTGGTTTGATGCCGGAGCAGAAAATCCGTTTGTCAAGGCCATTCGCATTTTTACAGATATGTCGGGTTGGACACCACACTACACAGAAGCAGGCATAGAGCAAGCTTTCATAGCATTTAAATTCCCAAAACGTGGATAAGCAAATCAAATACATTCTGACAGACATCGAAGGAACCACAAGCTCTGTGAGCTTTGTTTATGAGGTGCTTTTCCCATATTTCAGAGCACACATCCAAGATCTGCCTAAACTTTCTCTTATCAATGAAGTCAAGCAGGCTTTTTCTGAAGTTATTGAAATCGTTGAACAGGAAGAAAATAAACACATCACCACCACAGAAGAGGTACTTGAGTATTTACGACTATGGAGTGAGCAGGACCGCAAAATCACACCGCTGAAAGCCCTTCAAGGTTTCATCTGGAAAAGTGCTTATGAGGCCGGTGATATCAAAGGTCATGTCTACGAAGATGTGCCACCTGCACTCAATCAATGGCGGGCCAATGGTTTAAAACTCGGTGTGTTTTCTTCGGGCTCCATTGCTGCCCAAAAATTACTCTTCCGTTACTCTGATTTCGGAGACCTCACCGCTCATTTCTCCAATCATTTTGACACCAATACAGGCTCAAAACAAGATGCAGAAACCTATAACAGCATCGCAAACTTTTTAGGCTTGGAAGCTCAAGAAATTTTGTTTTTGTCAGATGTTGTCGCTGAACTTGAAGCAGCTCAGGCTGTAGGTTTTCAAACAATCCAATTGCTCAGGGCAGGAACCCCTGCCGCTTGGCCCCATACCGCCAACAGTTTTCTAGAAATTTAAAGCCTAATAAGAAAGAGGTTATTCCAAATTATAAGACACAAAAAAAGCCGCTAGAAGCGGCTTTTCTTTTATTCAGAGAATTTCTTAGTTGTTGGTTGGTGCACCTGCGTTATTAACAGGCATTCCGCTTTCTGGAGCAGGACCAACTTCACCTTTGATGCGGATCACTTTGTTAGGCTCGTTAATAGCATTAGAAGTGATGGTTACGCTCTTGTTGATAGGGCCTGGACGGTTTGTGTCGTATTTAACACGGATTGTTCCTTTTGCACCTGGTGCAATTGGCTCTTTCGGCCATTCAGGAACTGTACAACCGCAAGATCCTTTTGCATTTGAAATGATCAAAGGCTCGTCACCTGTGTTTTTAAATTCGAAGCTGCAATAAGGCTCACCACCATATTTGATGTTGCCGTAGTCGTGTACTTCTTTGTTAAATTCGATTTTAGCACCTTTTTCAATTTGTGCACTTACATTGTTCAAGCCAAGGATAGCCATGAATACAACGCCAAAAGAAAGCAATAATTTTTTCATGTGTTTTCAGTTTTACTATTGGAAAGTTAAGCAGCAATTATAGGGAAAAATCTTATTTAACACTTCATTAACATCTAGTCGCGCTTCAGCCAACCGCGTTTCAAGAAGTATGCAATTAAGCTTATACTTATGAAAACCATAACTCCAAGAACCGTATAGTACCCATTAGGTTTCTCGAGTTCAGGCATATTTTTGAAATTCATACCATAGATGCCAACAATAAAAGTCAGTGGAATAAAAATAGAACTTACCACGGTTAAGACTTTCATTATTTCATTCATGCGTTGACCCTGTGCTGCATAATAAAGGTTGGATAAACTGTCCAATATTTGCTTATGCGCATCCACATCTTCCAATAAGCTTGTGCAGCTATTTCTTAGATTTTTAAAGTAATGTTTGTTGGCCGGATCAATTAACGGATGATCCATATTTTCTAAGCCAGCGAGCAAATCTTTGATGGGCTGAATCAATTTGCGCAATTCAATCAGTTCTCTTTTTTGGGTTTCGATTTCACGTAAAAGATGGCTTTTCATGTTGGAATGAATACCAGTATCAATTATGTCAATTTGATCTGAGACTTCTTCAGTTTTTACGAAGATTTCATCAATCAGGGCATCGAGTAGGCGAAAAAGTAGAAAGTCACTTTTCTGACTTCTGATTTTGCCTTTTGATTTTTCAATTCTTTCGCGAACATCAGAAAAATGCTGTCCTTGATGGTCTTGAAAAGATAACAAGAAACTTTTTCCAACTACAAAGGAAAGCTTTTCTGTTTCTGCAGCTGTAGAGGAATTGTTTCTTAAGGTATGGATTTGGAAGAATAAGTAATTAGGATACTCCTCGACTTTTGATCGTCTTAAGGGTAAAAAAATACTTTCTATGCTGAGTTTGTCAAGTTGTAATTTTTGACAAAGTAACTCTAGAGCTTGTCGGTCATGTAGATTGTGAAAATTGAGCCAATACACATAATCAGTATCTATGGCATTGGGTTCGAAGTCGGAACAAATTTGCTGAACCTCTTCATTGCGTACGGCAAAAAATTCTTGGCTATACTTATAGAGTTGAGCGTTTTTCACTTGGAATTATGTTGAGGGGTTTCAGCTGACATCCCACAACTTTTACACGCTGTATTTTTGGCAAAGAAGTGCTGATAAAATCGGTATGCCAAATAAATCAATGCGCCTAAACAGAGTATAAATACCAGGATGTTTTGCATAGCGAAATGTACAAATTTATCTTAAGATAATAACTGAAATACGGTGAAAGCACCCAAGTAAGCAATAATCCCCATAAAGGCTAGCTGTATCAGGGGCC
>JBILTD010000126.1:0-5532 GCA_044371695.1 Crocinitomicaceae bacterium
CAAGGCGGAGGTGGTGGGCAAGCTGCTTTTGCAACTGCAGGTGGTAAAAACGCTGCAGGGCTTCAAACGGCACTTGCACATCTAAAATCAAAACTTGGCTGAGCGTAAAAAAGTACTGATCTTGACTTATTACTGGCCCCCAAGTGGAGGCACAGGTGTTCAGCGTTGGTTGCATTTTACACGCTACCTTCACGAGCTTGGTTGGGATCCTATAATTTACACCCCCAGCAATCCAGAAGCCCCGGTACAGGATGAAAGCTTGTTAGCTTTTGTACCCAAAGATATTCAAGTCATCCAGACTGAAATCTGGGAGCCCACTCAGCTTTACCTCAAGTTTACTGGCAATGCGGGCAAGCAACTGCATACCGGTTTTTTGCAAGAAAAAGGCGGTAAAAAGCCAGGGCTCACCAAACGCTTGTCGATGTGGCTGCGTGCCAATTTATTTATTCCGGATGCTAAAATGGCCTGGATCAAGCCATCCACCAAGTTTCTTATTAAGTTTTTACAAGAACAAGAAGTGGCGGCCATTATTTCTACAGGGCCTCCCCACTCTTTGCACCTCATTGCACGCAACCTCAAAGCCCAAACTAAACTACCCTGGATTGCCGATTTTCGCGACCCCTGGACACAAATCGATTGGTTTGAGCAACTGCCACTCACAAACTGGGGGCTTCGTTGGCATCAAAAATTAGAACAAAGTGTTTTGAAGCAAGCAGATGCACTTGTTGTTGTCAGCCGCGATATGCAAACGCAAATGACGCAATTGGCAGGCCGCATACCTCAACTCATTTCCAACGGCTTTGCACCCGAAGATTTTCAGCATTTCGAAAAGCAAGTTGATCCGCATTTCACCATCTTACACACAGGTTCTATCAATAAAGACCGAAACCCAGGTGCACTTTGGAAAAGCCTAGGGCGCTATGTTCAAGAACACCCTGAATTTGCCCAAAAGCTAAAAATTCGACTCATTGGCGCTCTAGATGCCTGCGTTCAAGAAGACCTACAAGCCAATGGTCTTTTGCCCTACACGCATTTTGAAAACTTTGTGCCACACGAACAGGTGCTCGAAGAACTTTCTGCTTGCAGCTTGCTCTTGTTACCACTCAATAATGTAAAAAGTCAAAAAGGTATTGTTACGGGGAAACTCTTTGAATACCTTGCCAGTGAGCAAGCCATTTTGGCCATCGGCCCTCATGACGGTGATGCCGCAGCCATTCTTTCCAAACAAGCTGGCACCATGGTCATCAACTTCGATACCGCAGTGCCGTGGCCAGCTGTCATCGAACTCAGTTCCCAAAAAATCAGTAGAAAAGAAACCCTTTTACCCTACTCTAGAAAGGAATTGGCAAAGGAGATGCATGAGCTTTTAGTACAGCTCACAAAGTAAGCTAGCAAGCATACTGAGTAAATACAGCTTTCATTTTTTCCAAACGATGCTCAGGGAGAAAGTGAGTTTCAATTCGATTTCTAGCTTTGATACTTGCCCCTGAAAAATCTTGTTGAAGCAAAAGCTCAATGCTGCGCTCTAAATAAAGCACATTTTTCTCACTCAGAATAAGACCTGTATCGCCAATTAGTTCAGGGATACCGGACACATTGCTTCCAATAGGTACACAACCGCAAGCCATGGCCTCACCAAGTGCATTCGGAAAACCTTCCATCACCGAAAGCTGAAAGTAGTAACGATGTTTTTGCAAATATTCAATGACAACAGCAATTGGTGAAAAAGCGATCAGCTCGACATTACTCGGCACTTTCTGACCGTTTGACTCCCAGCCAATAATTGTAAAATGCCAATCTGGTTGACGTTCGGCAAGTTCCAACATCAAATCAAAACCCTTTCTAAAATAACAATAAGGATCTTTTAAATGTCCTATTGTTATAAAGCGATGAGGCGGGCGCTGCGCTTCCCCATATTGAAATTGAGCTGTATTGAAACCGTAAGGAATGACCGTATACGGAACCCTTTTGGTTTTTGGCGCAAAATACTGAAAGCCTTGGGCTGGTGCGCCTCCCGGATAATAACTGTAATCTTGATAGGCCAAGCCTTGTGCAACAGGCATAATGTGCGTACAAAACCGCAAAGAAGTACGCGTAGCCCAGGCCAACAAGATTTTGGTGTAATTCCCGTATTTAAAATCTGGAAATTTAGAGCCGTCATTCCCAGCAACAATCACGAAAACTTTTTTGCCGAGTAAACGCCCCACGAGTACGGGTAATAAGGAGGCATACCCTGCAAAATGGCAAACAAAAAAAGCGTTTCGGGTCTGAAATAAAATGAAAAAAAACTGCTTTACAAACTCCAACGGAAGCTTGACTTTACTGCGGATCTTGAATTCATAAGCCGTGACTTCATAAGCATTGGCGAGCAATTTTAAATCTCGAACAATAAACGTGGACGCATGCGGATAAAAATAGCAGATTCGATTTTTTGACTGAGGCATCCTGAGCTTTTGTTAATTTCTATTGCTCAAAAGTAATAACTTTGGGCTTTTGAGGACCAATGAACATGATACTTCGCCTGATTTACCACCCTATCATCAATCAGCTGCTTCGCCCAGTTGCTAAGTTAAACTATGCTTTGCGCGAGAAAGAGTTGCTTTCTGTGAGTGGAAAACTAGACTTTCAAACGAAGGACATTCAATTCTCCTTACAGACCAATCAGACTTGCTTTGTAACTAAATACATGTTTTATGAAGGCTTTGAAGCCTATGAATACAATTGGTTATTCAAAGATTTAGCTCAAAATGCGAAATGTTTTTTAGATGTAGGCGCCAATATTGGTTTGTATAGCGTGTTAGCTGCCAAATACAATCCACAAATAAAGGTGCACGCATTTGAGCCTGGTTTAGGAGCGGTGCATTATTTAAGAAAGAATATAGAGGGCAATCAAATCAGTGCGCAAGTTAAGGTGCATGAACTCGCCATGAGCAATCAAGATTCACAACTTGAGTTTCACGAAGCTGCACACCCTAAATTTCCATGGCTGAAGCAAAACCTCAATGGCTCAAGTAGCCTTCAGGCCGAACACGGCCGTACTAAAAGCAAAGCATATCAGGTTGATGTGTGTCGTTTAGGTAGTTTTTTAGCGCAGCAACAACTTGAGCAGTTTGATTTACTCAAACTCGATACGGAGCACACTGAACAACTTATAATCGCGGATAGTCAGGAGCTTTTAGCAGCCAACCGTCCCCTGATCATGATTGAAATTTATCCAGAAATAGCCGATGAAATCCAAACACTTTTATCGGGTTGGTCTGCCTATCATTATCTCAGATTGGAGCGCCCACAACTGAAAGAAATCAATTTAAAAGAACTTGGTAAACATACAACGCACGTCAATTACTTACTGGTTCCTGATGAGAAATTGAATTGGGTTAGCCACTATATCTCTAAATAAAGCTTAACGTCGATGTACAACTCTCTTGAAAGTTTTTTACTCCAAGTAGGCTTTTCCTGGACGGCAGCCAAGTTTACGCCTTATGTCCTGACGTTGGTGTTGGGTTATCTTTTTTTTTGGCTCATTTCAAAATTGCGAATCAAGACTTGGCTTAAGTTGAGTTTAATGACCCTCGGTTTTTGCCTGCCTTTCATGACCTATTTTGCTTTTTATCCGATTTATGAGGCAGACCTGCAGACCAAAACTTTTAAAACACTACAAACGGGAATGGACTTACCCAAAGCAAAAACATTGGTGCTTGTGATTCTACCAGGTTGCCCCTATTGCATGGAGACCATCGAGCTCAGTAAAAAAATGGTCGAGCTGAACCCCAAAATTAATATTCAATATTTATTAGCCTCCGAGGATCAGGAAGGTTTTCAGTACTTCAGAAAACGACTTCCTTCTAACATAGGAGTCAAGAGGGCCCAAAATAGCATGTTGTGCATGCTGATGGCGCAAGGAGAGTTCCCAAGCTACTTTTTGGTGGCAGACGGAAAAGTCAAAACGGCTTGGCACAACACCCAATTTGGCGTGCGTGCCCTTGATCAAATCAATTCGTTTTTCTAAGACTCCAGTACAAAGAAAACAAGAAGCCCAATAACAAAATACTTGAACCTAACATGGCTAGATTATTGCCGCGGCTCACACTCACTGGTTCAAATTTCCACTCAATTTTGTGAGATCCAGCTGGCACAACAACCCCTCTTAAAATATAGTTGGCACGGAGCGTTTCAATAGCTTTTCCGTCTATGTAACAGTTCCATCCTGCCGGATAATAAATTTCACTAAATACTGCTAATTGCTTAACTTTTGAAACCGATTTGTACTGCATATTGGACGGATTATAAGCCATCAGGAGAATTTGAGCAGTGCTGTCTTTTCCGATACCATTGAGTTGACTTTTGAATTCAGCATGCACCACCGCATTGGTCTTGCTTGAACCCAATTTTTCGCCGTTGCTTAACAACATCTCTTGATTGGCATCTGTAGCCATTTTCACATTGCTCACAAACCACGCCGGGCCATTTGCTGTTTTGTTTTCTACAGCTGCCTGGTTCGGATTCAAGATGATATACTTGGCATTGAGCATATTGAAATATTCAGCAGCACCAGATAAGTTAAATGCATTGACTCTTAGGGTATCAAAAATTTTCTGAGCTTGCTCTTGGGTCATGCCGACTGGCAGTGCAAGAGTTTTGAATTTTTCGTTTTTAGCCGTATTGACTGCTGTATTGAGCCCACCAACTGCTTCAGGGAAATGAAAATCTACAAACTCTTGGTAACGCTTGAGTTTGGCCCCATGATACCCACCCAAACTTTTATGGAAGAAACTGGTATTAGTTTCAGCCATGGTTCCATTGACATTGAGAACTCTGTAGTCAGTAGATAAATTCAAGGCGCCAAAAGCTGCGTAGTAGTCCAGGGTTTGTTGATCTGTCAGGTTTTTGTAATATTCAAAATTTGTATAGCTTTCCTTTAACTGATTGGCTAGGGCAACAGGTGCCTTTTCACGGTTCAGGATACTGATATCAGCTACTGAAACTTGATACGGCGCACTGGCTTCGTCTATCGTTTGATAAGAGGCATAAGAACCAGTTGAGTCATCGTTATTGAGGTAGCGCTTAGCCACACTCATTTGATCAGCTAAGACCAATACGCCTGTAATTCCAATTAGAATAAATCGATTGATTTGGGTGCGAATTAAAACAAATAATAAACCTAAAGCTAAAATAACCAAGAAGAAAGAGCGCTGCATGTCTGCCTTATAGATACCTATACGGGTATCGATGAGCGCCTGACGCAAACCTTGATAGTAAGTAATTTGAGATGCGTCTTTGGCTTGTTTGCTCGCTTCTGCAAATTGCTTGACTTCTTGCTTGCTCAAAAAATCTCCAGAAAGCGAAGGTGAAGTCATGAGTATGAAGCCGAGCAGAGCCACAGCTCCCATTCCGATAAACCAGTGTTTCTTTTGTCCGAGTATGCCTTCATTTTTGATCATGCGGTCCAAGAAGAGCAAACCAAGTGCAGGAACCATGATTTGCAAGAGCACCAACATCATTTTGGAATCGCGGAACTTGTTGTACATCGGG
>JBILTD010000014.1:0-16453 GCA_044371695.1 Crocinitomicaceae bacterium
CTGCCTTACAAATACATACCCAAAACCATCATAAACCTCCTCATTTAGAATAAGCGTATCATTACTGATTTCAAAGGATTGTGTGATTCCAATAGGAGCTGAGCCATTTGCATAATGAATCATTAAGTGTTCGTCTTGGTCAAAAATGCTTGTTCCTAATTGAAAAGAGAAATTACATTGGTCTATTAACTGATTGCCTTTGTAATGAAAAAAGGAGCCGTTTTCCCTGTACTCATAAACATCCGTGTTGTCAAAACCTGAGTTGCCAGAACCTGAAAAACCACCGCCACTAGTGACAAAACGCCATTTTCCAAAAATCTCTTTGGACGCTTCGGTGGGTGTATCAATCTTACCACAACCAACAAAAAGAAGTGCGATGAAACTAAGCAAAATGGTTGTTTTCATAGATGTATTTCAGCTAACTGAACGAAGATAATTGATTAAACTCTTTATGAGATTCCATTTTTGTATTTTTTTCAAAACCCAATTTTCTTCCTTCCACCCTGCTGCACCTGTTTCTGGTCTTTTTGAATGAGGTCGTTGAGCACTTGCTCAATGTCAGTGAACTTTTGGCCGAAGCGCTGCTCGAGTTCGGAGAGTTTTTCTTGAAGATCTTGGTATTCGAGCGCCCACTGGCGCATGAGGACGAATGCGCGCATGATGGAGATGTTGATGAGGATCGCATTTTTACTTCTTAAAACCGAAGACAACATGGCGACACCTTGCTCGGTAAATGCAAATGAATGATGTCTTGTGCCACCCATATTTGATATCACAATTTGTGATGTCAAGTTTTGCATTTCTTCAGCACTAAGCTCAAACATAAAGTCTTCTGGAAAACGGTCGATGTTCCTGCGGACGGCTTGTTTCAAGACACGAGTTTCTACTTCGTATAATTTCGCCAATTCATAATCGAGAATGACCTTCTTTCCTCTGAGGTCGAGGATGCTGTTTTTGATGAGTTCTAGTTCCATGATGATTCCATTTTTGTATTTTTTTCAAAACCCAATTCTCTTCCTTCCACCCTGCTGCACCTGTTTCTGGTCTTTTTGAATGAGGTAGTTGAGCACTTGCTCAATGTCAGTGAACTTTTGGCCGAAGCGCTGCTCGAGTTCGGAGAGTTTTTCTTGAAGATCTTGGTATTCGAGCGCCCACTGGCGCATTAGGACGAAGGCGCGCATGATGGAGATGTTTACTTCTATTGCTCTGTCAGAATTTAATACGCTTGACAACATTGCTACACCTTGTTCCGTGAACGCGAATGGTGAATATCTTTTTCCGCCCCAACTTGAGGACGCAAATTGCGACCTCAAGTTGAACCATTCTTCTTGAGAAAGCTCAAACATAAAGTCCTCGGGAAATCGTCTTAAATTTCTACGTACTGATTCTTTTAAACGCTTGGTTTCAATACCGTAAAGTTTCGCCAATTCAAAGTCGAGAATGACGCGTTTTCCTCGAATGTCGAGGATGCTGTTTTTGATGAGTTCTAGTTCCATGATCTTGCATTTGGTGCTGTTTATTCATTTAAATTCCACACAAAAGGCGGCCTGCGGCCGCCTTTTGGATCGTTTGGTTGGTAGGTTTGTTTAGGGTAGTACAACGAGGTCATTGATTTCGACTTCGGTGACGAAGCGGCGCTGGCCGCCGGCGCGGTAAAAGCGACCAACGAGTTTGCCTTCAATGGCCAGATGAACGCCTTTTGCGCCATAGGTTTCGAGGACTTTTGTCCAGCGGCCCCAAGCAGAAAGAAGGTGCCATTGACTGCGCTTGCGCATGATGCCGTCGGCGTCGAGGTACTGCTCTTTGGTAGCTAGCGTGAAGCGAGTGATTTGTTTGCCATCAGGGAGCTCAACGGTTTGTGCAGGAGCGGTCATGTAGCCAATTAGATTGACGTGATTCATGTGCAAAAGCGCATTGTTGTCAATGGTTTCAGGCTGCAGTTTCGGTGCGGGCTTGCTCATTGCTTTGTTTTTTAGGCTGAACCATAATGAAGTCATACAACTCGATGATAGTTGCGAAGCGCTTTTCACCAGCTTTGTTTTCATATTGCTGATTGACCAACTTGCCTTCGATCACGACTTCCATGCCTTTTTCAAGTTTCTCACCGACCTTTTCGGCAATTTTACCCCAGGCATTGATGGTGTGCCATTGTGTGAAGTCATGCCATTCGCCATTTTTGTCCTTGAAATTTTCATGGGTTGCTAAAGAAAATCTAGCTAACAAACGGCCAGACTCAAATTTGACAACTTCGGGCTGACCACCTAGGCGACCCATCAAACTCACTTTGTTTTTTAGTGCATTCATAATTGAAAAGTTTAAATATTGAGTTTCAAAGTTGCGCAGGAGGCCTTAGCTTATTCGGTTATTAAGTACTTAGTGTCGGATAAAAATTGAAGGGAACTTTGAACGGCGCAAAAAACTTTAATTTTCAATGATTTATGCAACTGATTCAATAAAATTGCGTCTATTACGTTTGTACGAAAATTTACGAGCATGTCTAAAATCAAAAACAACCTTTATTTTAAAATTGGCGGCATTGTATTGATCGCCTTGCTTTTACTCATCCCAACAGGCATGATCAAAAGTATCATCTACGAACGCGAACAAACGCAGCAAGAGGCAATTGATGAAGTGAGTGAAAAATGGGGGGGCGAGCAAACCCTACAAGGCCCTGTTTTAACAATTCCATACACGCGTTATGTGAAGGAAATCAATAAAGCAACCGGAAAAGAAACCTTAGTACAGATTACCGAAAGGCTACACATTTTACCGAGTAAGTTAAATATTCAAGCCAATGTCAATCCAAATAAGAGACACCGTGGCATCTTCGACATTGTTGTTTACAACTCGATGCTGCATGTCAGTGGAGAATTTACCAAATTAGAATTCAAAGACCTTGAAAGTAAGGGCCATGTTTTCAAATTCAACGAAGCGGTTTTAAATGCCGGAATTGATGACCTTCGTGGGATTGAAAAACAAATTTCATTAAACTGGGATGGCCAAAAAGTGTCTTTCAACCCTGGTGTTACGAATTCTGATGTTTTCTACTCAGGAATTAATGCGAAAGTGAATATTTCACCTACCGATGACCACCTTTACAGATTCAGCTTTGATATCGAATTGAAAGGAAGCCAGCAACTCTATTTTACGCCTGTCGGAAAAGAAACAGATGTGGTGCTCAATTCTGATTGGCAAACGCCTAAATTTGATGGCGCTTTCTTGCCAGACGAGCACAAGACAGACAAAAGTGGCTTTAAAGCACATTGGAATGTCTTGAACCTCAACAGAAACTACCCACAAAGCTGGACAGGTTCTTCTTATAAATTACGCGAATCTTCATTTGGTGTAGACCTCAAATTACCCGTAGACAACTACCAGAAGTCACATCGCACAATTCATTACGCACTGCTATTTATCGGACTTACCTTTTTGGTATTTTTCTTCATTGAAATTTTCCAATCGGCTGGTATTCACCCAATTCAATACATTTTAGTCGGCATCGCTTTGGTTGTTTTCTATACCTTATTGCTGGCTTTCTCCGAGCATATCGCCTTTAATTCTGCTTTCTTGCTTTCTGCTTTGGCAACTGTTTTATTGATCAGTATGTATGTGAGGGCCATACTCAGGTCTGTAAAAATGAGTCTATTTATAGCCGGGCTTTTGAGCATGCTTTACATCTTCATTTTTGTAATTATTCAACTTGAAGACTTGGCGCTACTGATCGGAAGTATTGGCGTGTTTATCATTCTGGGCTTGGTCATGTACTTCTCTAGAAAGATAGACTGGTACAACCTTACTGCTGAAAAAACAACTACTCAGCGCGACCAAATTTCATAAGACTTCAAAGCTTGGTGCTGCAGCATGGACAAACCATTCATGACTGCGGCACCTTGTTTTTTAGCGTTAGTCATCAAGGCTGTTTCAGCCGGATTATACACTAAATCAATCACCAAATGCGCCTCCGTGAGGTGTTCAAATGGGATTGGTAAACAAGCCTTAATGTCCGGAAAAGTTCCGATCGGCGTACAATTCACCAGCACCTTACAAGAGCGCAACATGTGCTCATTGATTTCTGAATAGGCATATATTCTATTTTGATGCTCAGGCGCTCGAGAAATATAAAAGACGTCCAGCCCCAGTTGTCTGAACACATGCGATACTGCCTTAGCCGCCCCGCCTGTTCCGAAAATAAGCGCGCGCTCGTGCTCAAAAGTCAAAAACGGCTTAATGCTTTGCGCAAAACCATAAGCATCAGTGTTGTAGCCCACTGTTGCTCCATTTTCAAAAGCCACCACATTCACAGCACCAATCGCTTGAGCGGTTTCATCCAATCGATCTAAAAAAGGAATGATACTTTCCTTGAAGGGAAAAGTCACGTTGAAACCTGCACAGTTATTCTTCAACAGCGCCTTAACCTCTTCAATGCTTTCCAATTCAAAATTTGAATAAGTCGCATCAATCTGATTTTTCTCAAAATAATCTTTGAAAAAAGCAGCTGAAAACGAATGCCCGAGGGTTTTGCCGATGAGGCCGTAGTGTTGTGTCATGGTTATTGTACCGAAAAGATAATTGGTAATCGAAAATACATTGAAACTGGCTCGCCACCCACTTTGCCAGGCGTCCATTTTGGCATATTTCTTACTACACGAAGAGCTTCTGTATTGCAAGGAGGACAATAGGCGGTCGACTTATGTATTTCTGCTTGCTCAACACAACCCTCTTTATTTATTACAAACTGTACAAAAACTTTACTGTAAAATTCCTCTGATACGCAGCCTATTACTTCGTGCATATTGATGTTGTCTGCTATATATTGACCTAGGGCCTTTTGTCCACCCGGAAATTGAGCATCTTCTTCTACAACACTATAAATTGGCGTCTTGGTAGAATCGACTTCTTTAACTGTAAGTTCTTGAGATAAAGCAAGAAAGCTTGTCAAAGAGAAGAATAGTGAGAAGCTTATTGTTTTCATAAACTGATGGTTCTCGCATTCCTTAAAAAGTAAAAGTCAACGGCAAGCGAACCGGACTCACAATAGGTAGCCCATTCATCTTTGCGGGCGTCCAATTTGGCATGTTTTGAACCAAGCGGAGGGCTGCTTTTTCGCAAGGGAGGCAATCGCTTGTCGACTTTTCTATAACTGCATTACTAATAGATCCATCCTTCTCAACATCAAATTTAACAAATACCCTATAGGAGCCGTCTAATGATCCGGAAGAATCTATGATCTTATTGCGATTCATATTTTCAACGATATAAACTTGCATTTTTTCGTAACCCCCGGGAAATTCAGCGTCTTCAAGGGGCTCTCCCAATACTTCAGCTTCGCTCATTTCTATAGGTAAGGTACGGCACGCGGCGAGGCTGAAACCAAGAAGGATGATAAAAATTCTTTTCATTCCACAAACATACAAATGTTTAACTTTACCGCATGCAAGGGCTCGTTTTGAAATCTACTGGAAAATGGTATCAAGTTTTACTTGAAGATGAGCAAATTGTGCAAGCCAGTATTCGTGGTAAACTGCGCTTGGAAGGGCTCAAAACGACCAACCCCATTGCAGCAGGTGACCGCGTAAATATTGAACCAGGTTCTGATGAAAGTTGGGCCATTTTGTCGGTAGAACCACGTCAGAACTATATTGTACGCAAGGCGACCAACCTCAGCAAGCAAATGCAAATTTTGGCGGCCAACGTTGATCGCGCTTATTTGGTTGTTACACTCAAGTCTCCGGTAACACAAATTGCCTTTATTGACCGTTTTTTGGTGGCCGCAGAATCTTTTCGGATTCCGACCACCTTGCTTTTCAATAAAATAGACCTCTTCGATGCCGACGACACCGAGTATTTCGAGGCACTTAAATTTATTTATGAAAATTTAGGTTATCCCTGTATTGGTATTTCAGCTGAAAAGCCAGAAACGGTGGCTTTTTTACGCGATGAAATCAAGGGTAAACAAGTCATGATTTCAGGTAA
The DNA here is from genome assembly GCA_044371695.1 of Crocinitomicaceae bacterium. GTDB lineage: Bacteria > Bacteroidota > Bacteroidia > Flavobacteriales_D > Crocinitomicaceae > UBA952. The sequence continues at coordinate 5,974 of JBILTD010000014.1, forward strand.
TTCGGGCGTCGGTAAAACCACGCTGGTCAATGCTCTCGATGCCAGTCTTGACCTAAGAACAGGCGAGATTTCTAGAGCCCACGAACAAGGCAAACACACCACCACTTTTGCCGAAATGCACGCTTTACAGACGGGTGGTTACATCATTGACACACCTGGTATTCGGGCTTTTGGCTTGGTCGATCTTGAAAAAGAACATTACGCCCATTACTTCCCAGAAATGAGGGCCCTATTAGGCGAATGCCGCTTCAATAATTGTAAGCACCTCAATGAACCGCACTGCGCAGTAAAAGCAGCTGTTGATAGCCAAGACATTGCGCCGCATCGCTATCAAACGTATCTCCAACTCATGCAAGAAGACGCCTCTGACCCTTATCGCAGAAGTGAATTTTAAATCTTAGTTTCAAATTAGCATGCGAGTAGTCATTCAACGTGTTTCAGAAGCAGCCGTAAAAATCGACGGAACCATTGTCGGAGAAATATCAAAAGGCCTATTAGTTTTACTCGGCATAGCGCAAGAAGATACCCAACAAGATGCGCTTTACCTTATTCAAAAACTCATTAACCTGCGCATTTTTTCTGATGCCGATGGCAAAATGAATTTATCGGTTCAAGACTGCGACGGCGAACTTTTAGTAGTGAGTCAGTTCACCTTATATGCCGACACCAAAAAAGGAAATCGGCCAAGCTACATAAGAGCAGGCAGACCCGAACAAGCCATTCCGCTCTACGAATTTTTCTTAAAAGAACTCCAAAAACAATTCAAAGGCCGCATCCAAACAGGCCATTTCGGCGCCGACATGAAAGTATCGTTAATCAACGACGGCCCAGTTACGATTATTATTGATTCGAGAGGGGAAAACTAAGACTTCGGTTCAACTTCTCCCATCTTAAACTGTCATTCAGATATTTGATAAGACCATCAAAACCACCTATGAATTCAGGATCCGTATCGGCAGCGTCTTCAATAGTCAAAGAATCTTTTTGAGAATTATCTGTAGAAGGAGGGGTTTGGGAATAAGCCACATTTGACAAAGCAAATAATAGGAAGAGTAATATGAGCTTCATATTTTTAGAATGATCAATAAAAATAAGAAAATTAAGTTGATTCAGTATTTTTACTAGCATTCAAGGAAGTATATACGTATTTTTGATTACTATTTTATACGTATGAATATTAAGCTAACCCTTTCCGTTGAGGAGGAAATTATCGTCAAAGCCAAAGCATATGCGAAAGCAAATGGCAAGAGCTTGTCACAACTCGTTGAAAATTACCTCGGCTTACTAGTTAAAGAGCCGACTCAAGTTGTTGAAGAAAAGTCTATTACATATCAACTTAAAGGCGCATTTAAAGATCATGATTTAGGAGATTACAAAGTTGAGCTTGCAAAGGCACTTTCAAAAAAATATCTGAACGAATGAAGCGTATCCTGCTAGACTCTGACGTAATCCTAGATTTACTTCTTGAGCGCCATACATTTTGCAACGATGCAAATATGTTGGTGCTAGCATGTGAGCAAAAACTTTTTCACGGCTACATGACCCCTGTGAGCATAGCTAACGTTTATTATATTTTCCGTCAGAACGCAAGCCATGTGAAGGTAATTGAACAACTACAATTACTTTTAAAAATCATCGGCATTTTAAACATGGATCAAAAACAAGTATTAGCAGCACTTGATTCGAAATTCAACGATTTTGAAGATGCGCTTCAGTACTATTCGGCTCTCAATAGCAACAAAATAGATGCTATCATAACACGAAACGTCAAAGACTTCAAGAAATCCGCATTACCTGTTTTTAGCCCTGCTGAGTTTTTAGCAACTTTCCACTAACCTTTTCTATTCTACTCTGTGATATTGAAGGCATTTATTTTGATCTTTAATATTTTCATCACCTCTTCCTTCGCCTCAATATGGGCCATATGGCCGCAATTCAAATAGTGCTTTTCTGAGAGCAGAACCTTAGCATCGAGCTCCTCGACATTCACCAACCGATCATGGATGCCATGGATAAAAATGAATTTTTCGGGAAACTCATTGACGTGCGATGTAAAGTCTTGTCTTTCGCGCATGGCAAGTGCACTAAAAGCAATGGCTTCAGGAGTCATGAGTTTGGCTTCTTCTATGAGTGCTGCGCTTTCCTTTTTGCAGCTTTCAGGGCGTTGAAACAAATTAGGAATTGCTTCACGAATAAAGATGTCTTTGGCCTTGTGTACAATTTGGGCAACGCGAAGGCGATCTTGTTTTTTTTGTTCTGAATCGGACCAGCAATTAGAATTGAGCAAAATGAGTTGCCGAAAACCAAGGTGCTTTGATAGTTCAAGCCCAACATAGGCACCCATTGAATGCCCAACTACGCTGAAATGAGTAAGTGACAATTCATCTAAAACAAGCTGCACTTCTTGAGCAATTAATTGGATAGAAGGGGTATTTAAAAGTTGAGAAGATCTGCCATGACCGGGAAGGTCAATTTTGATTTGCTGAATGGGTAAGTCATCAAGGGGGAGAGATTCCCACATTGATGACGATTCTAAAAAGCCATGTAAGAAAACCCAAGCAGGGCCACTTCCTTTAACTGAATATGATAACATAAACGCGTGTTAGGCGTTCATTAATTCTTCGATATGGTCCGCCTCGATTGGAATGTTGGCCATCAAGTTGAATGGTGCGCCGCTTGCTTGCACAACAACGTCATCTTCTAAGCGAATACCGAGGTCCTCTGCTGGAATATAAATACCTGGCTCAACCGTAAAGACCATGTTAGCTGAAATTGGCTCGTGCCATAAACCGACATCGTGGGTGTCTAGACCCAAGAAATGAGAAGTGCCGTGCATGAAATACTTTTTATAGGCTGGCCATGCTGGATCTTGGTTTTTGATGTCTTGCATTGAAATAAGACCCAAATTGACCAATTGTTCTTCCATGAGTGTGCCAACTTGCTTGTGGTATTCAGCCATAATGGTACCCGGAACCAATAATTTGGTGGCTTCATTCTTTACATGGAGCACTGCATTGTAAACTGCTTTTTGACGTGCAGTAAAACGGCCATTGACTGGGATACAACGGGTGAGGTCAGAGCTGTAGTTGGCATATTCTGCACCGACATCTAGCAAAATGACATCGCCGTCTTGACACTGTTGGTTGTTTTCAATGTAATGCAGGACACAAGCATTTTTACCGGATGCCACAATTGGCGTATAGGCAAAACCTTTAGAGCGCTTGCGCAAAAACTCATGAGCAAGTTCAGCTTCGATTTCGTATTCCCAAACGCCCGGTTTGATAAAACCAAGTAAACGACGCACCCCTGCTTCTGTAATGTTACAAGCTGTTTGCATGAGGTCAAGTTCGATTTGTTCTTTAACCGATCGAATTAGATGCATGATGGGTGCAGACTTATGCACTTGATGAGCTGGGTAGTCTTGTTTTACTTGTTTGATGAAGCGATCTTCGCGGGTTTCTACTTCGGTGTTGGCACGAAGGTGCTCATTGGTATTGAGGTAGATGCCGCTCGCCTCGGCCATTAGTTGTTTGAATATTGTTGGGAATTGTTGGAGCCAATAGACGGTCTGAATCCCGGAAGTTTCAAAGGCGGTTTGTTTGGTGAGTTTTTCACCTTCCCAGATAGCAATGAGTTCTGATGTTTCTTTTAAGAATAATACCTCACGGTGAGCTGGGTTGCTTGCATTAGGAAAAAGTACCAAGATAGACTCTTCTTGATCGACGCCAGATAAATAGAGGATATCGCGGTGCTGCGCAAAGGGCATCGTGCTATCGGCTGAAACCGGATAAATATCATTGGAATTAAAAACAGCTAAAGTTTGTGGAGCCATTTTAGCAATGAACTTTTTGCGATTGGCAATATACAGAGCTGAATCTATGCGGTCGTATTTCATAATGCAAGTTTGAAAGTAAAATTAAGGGTTCTCTTTGAACCAACTGGAGTAAAGCACATAATTATTGGCAATTCGCTGCACTTCTCCGGCGAACAGTTCTGGAGAAAGTGTTTTGATTTTTTTGGCAGGGATGCCTGCGTAAATACTCCAGGATTCTACGCGGGTGCCTTCTGTGAGTACTGCGCCTGCAGCAACGATGCTATTGGCCTCGATGTAGCAGTTGTCCATGACGATGGAGCCCATGCCAATGAGTACGTTGTCTTCGATGGTGCAGCCGTGAACTAGCGCGTTGTGCCCAATAGATACGTTATTGCCAATATTGAGCTTGGTTTTTTCATAGGTGCAGTGTAAAACAGCGCCATCTTGGATATTTACTTTATTGCCCATACGGATCGAATTGACATCGCCCCGAACAACAGCTGAAAACCAAACCGAGCATTGTTCGCCCATTTGTACATCACCAACTACAGTTGCGTTTTCGGCCAAGAAACAATCAGGGCCAATTTGAGGCTCGAAACCTCTACATGCTTTCACTAATGCCATAAAACAAAGGTAGTAAAAGCAGCACGAAACTATTCAGGAAAATTTACGTAACAAAGCGCGTTCTTATTTCAATACATGAAACGCTTCTTTCAAAGTAAATGGTTTAAAATCTCGTACAATCTTGCCCTTTATGGTTTTGCTGGTTATGGTGTAATATTAGTTGGGGTGTTCTTGGCACTTAAATTTCGCATCACGGATGATAAGGGTCTTGTAGACGACAACAACCGCTACTTTCAGCAAATGCACGACAAATACAACCAGAACTTCAAGGTGGATAGCGCATCATTAGTGAAGTATCGCAATGAAATTCTAGAACGCATCAATTTGGTGAATGCTTATTATCCGAAGAACGCAAGAACCATACTAGAAGCCTGGGCGCAATCGAAAAGTGAAAAAACTGCCCTGCAAATGCTCTCAGCAGTTGACCTCAAACTCAAAGACAACAAAAGCTATCAGCGCCGACTCAAAGAAATCCTAGCAAAAAATCAAGCGACCAACACAGCAAAAAGTGGCAATGCTTTTGAATGGATGAATTTCATGGAATGGTCTTATTTCAAAGAGGCCGTAGCCAAAGACAAAAGATACATTGACTCTGCTGCAGCTGCCTGTGGTGTAGAACCAAGAATGATTGTGGCTTGTCTTGTTGGAGAGCAAGTCAGGCTATTCAATTCGAGAAGAGAGCGCTTCAAAAACTTAGTGGCGCCTTTGAAAACCTTAGCCTTAGAAACCAACATGTCGTTTGGTGTTACCGGTATCAAAGAGCAAACTGCCCGCAACATCGAAACCTACCTCAAAGACCCACAAAGCCCTTTCTACTGTGGTAGCAAATATGAACACCTCCTCGACTACGACTCAACCCGCAATTACAACAACGCTCACAACGACACACTCAGTTTACGCGTCAAAAGACTCGTCCAATACAAAGACCATTATTACTCATATCTCTACGCTGGAATCTTCATCCGACAAATCGCTACACAATGGAAAAAAGCTGGCTATTCCATCGATGAGCGCCCTGAAATATTGGCCTCTATCTTTAATCTTGGCTATAGAAAATCTATACCCAAAAAATACCCTGCTGTGGGCGGCTCGAACTTCATGATCCGCGACAAAGAGTATACCTTTGGAGGAGTTGCCTATGACTTCTACTATTCAGGCGAACTTTTAGACGAATTCCCGTATTTCGAGCAGAAAATCAGTAGATAGCGCTTATAGAATTTGTATAGATTACCCTAAGTGAAAATGCAATGATGTAAAGGTTTTTACGCATAATTGTCGTTACTTTGTAAGTTATAAGCACTTTGGCGAAAATCGTTTCGTCAAAATATCAAATTTATTTCAGCACATTTATGCAAAATTTCTACTTCAAATCGTGTTCGAGAATTTCCCTACTTTTAGTTATCTTCTTTTTCTCGACTACAAAATTCAATGCTCAAAGCAGCAATGCAGCATTAAACAAAATTAGTTTAACTTTTAATGGGCAACTAGGTTTAAGAGAAATCAAAATGCACCAAGGTGATCAGTTTAGTTGGAGTTTATCAGACACCAATCAAAATGTAATCATTACAGGTAATCAATCCACCCTTACTAACTACCTTTTTTCGACTCCTGGAAAATATATTCTTCAGGTAACTGCTTTACCTTCAACAGGGCATTCTGAATGTAACCATGGAGGGGATTCAGGAATGTTTGAAGTTTCAGTCTCGGCTTCAAAAGTTCTTTTTGACATCAACCAATTAACTTTCTTATCTACACTGAACGCTGCTAATCTTATTCAGGGTGTTGATTTTACCATTCCGATTCAAGTATCTGTGTTCAATTCACAGAGCCTAAATACTTCGTTATTTAAAGTCAGATTGCAAGGCGTAGATTGTGCAGTACAAGCCAGCATTCTCAATCCGCAAATCATTCAAGCCTCCGGGATTTATGAATTGAAGGTTCGTCTTCAAGGGCAAGCTCGAAGTCAAACCTATATTATGATTGACATAGTTGATCATTTGGGAAATATTTCAACTTACTACCATCCAACTGAGCTTTAATTGCTCATCCATCTATTTATTCTTAGAGAAAAATTATGAATACAAAAGCAATAAAATTTGCACTAGGATTGATTTTGATATCGAACCAAATCCTTGCTCAATGTGGCTTCCAAGCAACCTGTCCGAATACTGATTACCTCAACTTCGGAATGGGTTCAAATACTGATGCAGCCACTATTGAATATGACAATTTTGTATCGTCATTTCACACAACTGTTGTGCGTACCGCGCAAGGCTCATACAAAGTGTGGGGAGAAACGATTGCAAACAATGGAACATCAGATATATTAGCCCCTACTGAAATTACAACAGCTAACTTTCCAGCTTTAACGGGCACTATTCTAAAAGCTCACTTAGGTTCCGATTTAATTGCAGGTGTGTCAGGAGGGAAAGGGGTCCAAGGAATAGTACTTACCACAACAGGTCTATTTGCATGGGGAACCGAAGATGTTGTTTTAGATAACGCACTAACATCATCTTCAACCTTTCAAAAGTTAACAATAGGAGGAAATACACAAGGATTGCCTACAGGAATCACTCCAAGTATGGTTAAAATGTTGTTTGTCACTGAGGGCACTATTGCTTTAACAACTTGTAGTGGTAGTGTTTATATATTAACTCAGTTTTCAACAAATGCCGGTGTTGGTGCAACGGCCAATGCAACTACTTGGTATCAGGTTACTACGAGTGCGGCTGGGAATCCAACCCTCTCAAACGTTATTGCTGTCAGGGGAAATAAAAATACCTTATTTGCCTTGACCTCAAATGGAGAATTATATACTTGGGGGGCTGAAACATATTTAGGGAATAACTCTAATGAAAGTAGCAGAGACAGAGCTACTCTTATGACCTTACCTAGTGCGAACGCAATTAAAATGATTGGTGTTACTCGAGATGCTGGGAACGGACAAGTAAGCTATTATGTGTTGAATACAAACGGGAATTTATATGCCTTGGGGGGGAATTCGGAACGCCAACTGGGTGATTGGACGGATATAGAAAGAAAGTCTTGGGTCCAGCCACGATATACTTCTACTTCGGGGCCAGTAATGTCTAATATCCACTGGATTTCACCGAATGAACATGATGGGAATTATGCAGCAGTCAATGTGCTCACATCAGATTCTACAAACTATAACTGGGGTGATGCAAGTGGACAAATGTTAGGTCGCGGGAATACAAATGCTAATAACCCAGGGATACCAAATGGTATTACCAGCGCCAATAAAATTCTTGCTGTAGAAACTGGTGGGCATACATCAATGTTAGTTAAAAAATGTGAAGACTACTTTGGTTATGTTGGACACAGAATTAACGGGAGTATGGGGGACGGCACCAATAACTCAACAAATGAGGCTACATATACCTTTGCAACAGCAGTTGTATACATATGTGGCGCGACCAATGTAGAAGTGAGTATTTCAGGTACACCTGTTATCAATACAAATGGAAAATACTGCAACGGTACAACAATTAGCGTTTCTGCAAACCCACCTGGCGGTACCTACTCGGTAACTGGTGCGGCAACACTTTCCGGGACGAATTTAACTTTTACTGGTACAACAAGTGGGACAGTTAATGTCAATTACACTTATAATGTCCCAGGTTGTCCAAATCCTGTAACGGCTACACTTCCATTGTTAACTGAAAACTGCGCAAGTGCCAATGCAGGTCCTGCAACAGCATCAATATGTGCGGGCAGTACCTACACAACAGCTGGATCATCCAGTAACGGTACTATTCAATGGTCTACATCAGGAACTGGTACATTCACTGCAGGAACAACAAACACCGCCGTGTATACACCTAGTGCGGCTGATATTACTGCAGGAAGTGTCACGCTGACTATGACAGTAACAGGTACAACGTATACTGCGACAGACAATATTGTTATTACCATCAACCCAGCAACCTCTGCCGGCACCTTATCAGGAACACAAACCGTTTGCGCTGGGTCTACAACAACCTTTACTTCAACGGTTTCAGGGGGAGCTTGGACTTCTTCAAATACCAACATCGCAACTGTTTCGAGTGGAACAATAACTGGAGTTGCGGCAGGTACTGCAACCATTACTTATACAGTTACCGGGACAAACGGATGTCCGAATGCAACAGCTACTAGAACAGTTACTGTAACGGCTGCTCCTACAGCAGCGACTATCTCTGGCACAACAAGTGTTTGTTCAAATGGTACAACTACGTTGAGCGCTTCGATTTCAGGCGGATCTTGGTCTTCGGCAACAACTGGTGTTGCAAATATTAACTCATCAACTGGGGTTATTACAGGTGGAACAGGTGGAACCTCTGTAATTACATATACAATTAACGGAACAGGTGGCTGTTCAAATGCTACAACTACCGCGACTGTTACCGTAAATGCGCTTCCTACCGCGCCAACAGTAAGCTCCCCTTTCATCGCTTGCTCAGGAAATACTGTTGCTGATTTACAAGCAACTGTGGGTAGCGGAATTACTGTTCAATGGTTTAGTGCTTCCACTGGGGGAACTGCCTTGGCTTCAACAACCAGCTTGGTTTCAGGAACTACCTATTTTGCTGAAGCAACGAATGCAAATGGCTGTACAAGTACAAGAACACCTTTAGTGGTTGTTTTCAATAATGCACTTGATTTTGATGCAGTTAATGACTATGTTAATGTTGGGGATATTCTGGAAAATCTTGCAGACGTAACTATGGAAGCATGGGTATATTGGGAAGGGTCTGCTTTAGCTTATTCTGAAATATTTACCAAAGATAATGTGTCGTCTTTTGCCATTACATCTGCAAACAAACTTCATTCAAATTTTGGGGATGGAAATGTTTGGATAGCTGGTTTAGATTCCCAAAATCCGATTCCGCTAAATAAATGGACACACGTTGCTGTCACAAGACAATCGGGTACCGTAAGAATGTATATAAATGGTGTACTTGATGCTGCTACTATTACAAACAACGGAAATGGTCAGAATAGTGCGCCACGACTTATCGGTGGAAAAATGGTTGGCTCATCAACTAATGCCACACTCTTTAACGGTAGAATTGACGAGGTGCGTTTCTGGAATGTAGCCAGAACAGCTGCTCAGATTAGTGCCAATTTAACGACACAGTATCAGGGAAATGAGACCAATTTATTGGCTTACTATAATTTTAACCAAGGGGTACAAAATGGCAACAATACAGCAATAACTACTCTTACGAATTCAGTTAACTCTGCGAATAACGGAACAATTACCAACTTTACATTGAATGGAAATACGAGTAATTTCGTTGCAGGTTATTTCCCTGAAATTTCAGGGAATACCTCTGTACTTGCAGGTTCAACTATTCAATTGTCACATGCAGCAAGTGGAGGTACATGGTCATCATCGAATACTTCACTAGCAACAATTAGTAGTTCAGGTGTAGTGACAGGTGTTGCTGCTGGTACAGTTACCATCACTTACACTAACTGTGGACAGTCTGCTACTTATTCTGTCACAGTTACCGCATCGGCTTCTCTTTCGATTAATTCATCATCCATTACAAGCTTTACAAGCTGTCAAGGGTCGGTGTCGGCATCGCAGTCATTTACTGTATCTGGTGCCAACTTAACAGCTAATGTTACAGTAACTGCACCTACAGGTTATGAGGTTAGTTTAACAAGTGGGGGTACTTATACCAGTTCGGTCACTATTACAGCAAGTGGTACTTTAAGTGCAACAACTGTATTTGTACGTTTAGCAAATACTGCTTCAACTGGGGCCGTTAACGGATCTTTAAGTATTGCTTCCTCAAGTGCGTCAACTCAGACAGTATCACTTACAGGGACGGTTACTGCGCCGCCTTCTGCCGGTACAATCTCTGGTACTACTGCTATCTGTTCTAACGGAATTTCAACTTTAAGCTCTTCTGTAACTGGCGGTGCTTGGTCTTCAGCAACAACTGCTGTGGCAACCATCAACGCTTCTACTGGTGCAGTTACGGGTGTAAGTGCTGGTACTTCAGTTATTACTTATACCATAAATGG
>JBILTD010000127.1:0-5432 GCA_044371695.1 Crocinitomicaceae bacterium
TTGTAAGGCCTGCTCTGAATAATTTGGAAAAGTTATCGTTGGTTGCGTTTGCCTCTGGAAATCGGCAAAAAATACCGCTGAAAACTCCTGCCAAACTTCTTTTTCCTCTTTGTTTTTGGGACCTATTAATGATGATATATGATGTGAGATGTCGTCTTGTAAGGCCTGTAATTCGTTGCGATGCGCCAACATGATTTGCTGACCTTTTCGTTGTGATTTAAGCTCGAGTAAATAAGTTATAGCCCAGTCAAAATCAGCTTGATGACGCGACTTCCACCTGGCTTGTTGTGCAAGTTCTAAGGTTGTAATTGCTTTGTAATAACTCGGCAACATGGAATGATCAAACTCGGGGTCATTGAGTAATTGTTTAGATTGGCGGTGCACCATTTGAAAATAACCCTGATCAAAGAGTTGCTCAAGGCGATCTAGGCGGATATTTTGCGCTTTAAGTTGAGCGGTGAAAAACAAGATAAAAAAACCAATAAAAAGTTTGGTTTTGTTAGTTCGCATAGAGCTTGCCATTCATGAAAACGACTGAAGTCTGGTTGGGTAATTTAACCAACACCTTATTGCCGAAAATATCAAAATCAGCATTTTGAAAATTGGTAAGTTCGCTTACTTTACCGTCTACAAGAGCAGAAACCCCACCAACAATATTTCTAAAAACTAATACGTTGTTTTTGAGTTGATATAACTGGGGCTGGTAGGTAGCAACCTGGATTTTCTGTCCATTGCTAAAGGCAAATAAATAAGAGTTTTCCATCCATATACAGATATCGTCTTTGACATCCCAAAACTCAGACGAAAAGTTAGAAAGTGCTGTTTTCTGACCAGCTTGATAATGCCATAAATTGCCATTCATATCTTCATAAACGACAAAACCTCTTCCTGCTTTATACTGCTTAATAGGAAAGGATTCAACTTCTTGAAAAACACCGTTGTCAAACACATAAAATGATTGCGTGTAAGGGTCTTTAAAACACAAAACATCGGTGCCCAACTGAAAATTCAATTGCTCTTCATTGTAGGTGCCAATTTCAAATTTTTGCCCTCGCCAAAAAACAAAATAAGTAGCGCTGTTGTCTTTGTAGACCACCAAATTTTCACCGACTACCGCATTCATAGACAGGCCATTGGTAATGGTTACGAGGCTTTCTAATTTTTGATTCCAATAAACATTCAAAGACTGATAGCGGGTATCTTCATACACAATGATGCTATCCTTGACCACAAACTCGCGACCAAAATTGGTGAGATTCGTAAATTTACCAGCATCCCACATGCGCAAGCCATTGGCAATTTTATAGGCCATTAAGTGATCTGAGACCTGATAATCAACGTTTAGGGTAGTGACGTCGATGCGCTCTTTACCATCGTACATTTTTAAATTCCCACGGGTATCAATATAGGCGACTACTTCGTCTCCGGCTTTGTAACTTACGATGGGTTGAATTTCGATAGGTCTGAAATAACCCTCTTGAAAAGAAACAAAAAAGTTATTGAAGTCAAGGGTTGGAACAATGCCTTGGGCATGTGTTAGCATTGACAGGATACTGAATAGGCAGCTACATAAAAAAGATCGAAAGCTCATTACTCAAAGTTACCAATTTTAAACCAATAAACGTATCTTCGTGCTGCTTATACAAAATGCTATGAAAAAAACGCTTTTATTCGGTCTCTTCCTGAGTTCCTTGACGGGCTGGAGCCAACAAAAAATCAATTACGTCGCCTATGATTTACCCAATGGTCTGCACGTAATTTTACACGAAGAGCATGCCACTCCTATTGTAGCCGTATCGGTTCTTTATCATGTGGGCTCTAAAAATGAAAACCCAAATCGTACGGGTTTCGCACACTTTTTTGAACACTTGCTTTTTGAAGGCTCTGCCAATATAGGCCGAGGCGAATACAGCGAATTGGTTGAAAAAAATGGAGGTACGCTCAATGCGAATACCTCACAAGACCGTACTTACTACTACGAAATCTTGCCATCTAATCAACTTGAACTTGGATTGTGGCTAGAAAGTGAGCGCATGCTGCACGCTAAAGTCGATATCAAAGGGATTGAAACACAGCGCAGTGTCGTCAAAGAAGAAAAAAGACAACGCGTCGACAACCAACCTTATGGTTCTATGTTTACCGAAATCTTTTCCCATGTCTTTACCAAGCACCCATACAATTGGGCGCCAATTGGTAGTATGGAACATCTTGATGCTGCACAAGAAGAAGACTATGTCAATTTTTACAAGACCTTCTACGTGCCGTCAAACGCAACGCTCTCAATTGCCGGTGACATCGATATCGCCCAAACCAAAAAGTGGATCGATCAGTATTTTGGCAGCATTCCTAAGGGCCAGGCAATTAATCTTTACCGAGATTTTATTAATCTATCTGACGATGCCTTCAAAGCCAAATATCAAGTCGAGAAATCAAAATTCGATACCAAAAACTTTATAGCTAGCACTCAACCTGAGGCAAAAAAACTCATCGCTAGCTACCTTGCAAAGCCATGCACCATTGAGCGCACCCAAAAAGACAGCAGCCCTATTGTTGGCCAGATCAAAGACACCATCTATGACAACATTCAGTTGCCCGGTATTTTTATTGGCTACAAAATGCCTGCACAAACCCACCCAGATACCTATGCACTTGAGTTCTTAAATGAAGTGCTTTCTGGCGGCAGTTCATCTCGCATCAACAAAGAAATCGTAGAAAAACGTGAATTGGCCCAATATGCCTTTTCATTCAATTATGGCCTAGAGGACGCAGGAATAGGAATTATGGCTGCAATTATTCCACAAGAAGTTGCGCTCGATACGGTACTTGCCGCCTTTGATACCCAAATATCAAAAATCAAGGCCGAACTCATTAGCGAAGAAGAATTTCAAAAAGTACGCAACAAGTTTGAAAACGATATTGCATCGAGTAACGCAAGTATTGCTGGTGTTGCTGAAAATCTCGCCGACAACCACGTCTATTACGGCGATGCTAATCGTGTCAACACGCTACTAGACAATTACTTAAAAGTTACGCGCGAAGATATTTTGCGTGTCGCTCAAACCTACCTGAAACAAGACGCACGTGTCGTCCTTTACTATTTACCTAAAGAAAAATAAGCCCAATGAAAATCATCATACTTACATTAGCTTTGGTGAGCTTTTCGCTTGCCCAGGCACAAATTGATCGCTCTAAGCGCCCCGATGCTGCCGCAGCTCCAAAGATTAATATTCCTGCTTCTCAGGTTTTCACTACCGCCAACGGTATCACCGTGATTTTATCTGAAAACCACAAAATACCAAAGGTATCTATTGAATTTTCTTCTGGTTCTGACCCACGCTTATTTGGCGAAAAAGCCGGGCTCAATGAATTTACTGGTGAATTATTAATGAGCGGCACGCAAACGCGCAGCAAAGACCAACTTGACCGCGAAATTGACTTCATTGGCGCCAATATCAATGCTGGCGGAGACGGTATGTACCTCAGCTGCCTCACTAAGCACCTCGATAAAGGCCTTGAACTCATGACAGACATCATGTTCAACGCGAGCTTCCCAGAAAGTGAAGTGGAACGTTTGCGCAAGCAAAACTTGTCGGGCTTGCAATCTACAAAGGCTGATGCAGGGCAAATGGCGCGCAACGCTACTAAAAAAGTAAATTTCCCTGGCCATCCAATCGGAGAGGTCATGACCGAAGAAAGTTTGAAAAACATCACCCGAGAGGATATCATTGCAAACTATAAAGCCAATTTTTCACCTGCTGGTTCTTATTTAGTGGTTGTTGGAGATATCAATCGTGCACAAACTGAAGCATTAGTCAATCGTTATTTTGCTGCCTGGCAAGGTGCTCCGGCTTACCAAGCTGAATTAGGAAAAGGACAGTTTGATCGCGGTAATCGCGTCATCTTTGTGAAAAAGCCAGGAGCCGTGCAATCTGTGGTTTATGTGACTTTCCCGATAGACATCCGTACCGGAAACCAAAATCAATTGCCATTAACAGTGCTCAATGGAATTCTTGGTGGCGGTGGGTTCGGAACCCGTCTCATGCAGAACCTGCGTGAAGACAAGGCCTTTACTTATGGTTGTTATTCTTCTTTAAATATTACTGAAAATGGATCTTGGATGTCTGCAGGCGGTAATTTCAAAAATGCAGTCACCGACTCTGCCATCACTGAAATTTTGAAAGAATTTGGACGTATTATTGCAGAACCAGTTACTGATGAAGAATTAGCACTTACTAAAAACAACATGGCGGGTGGTTTTGCGCGCTCTTTGGAAGGCCCGCAAACGATTGCCCGCTTTGCCCTTAATACCATCAAATACAATCTAGCTCCAGATTATTATCAAAACTATTTGCAACGCTTAGCTGCTGTCAGTAAAGAAGATATTTTACGCATGGCGCAACAATATTTTACAGCCAACAACTGCCATATTATCGTCGTGGGCAATGAAGAAATCTTGCCTAAACTTATGGTGTTTGATGCCGATGGTCGCATAGAAAAGCTAGATGCATTTGGCAACGAAATCAAAGAAACAAAAGCAGCCGATATAGATGCCAATACTTTGATCAACAGATATGCGCTCGCAGTTACAGGAGCTAAAAGTCCGAAAGAACTAAGTCAAAAAGTAAAAGCGATGAAAGGTTATATTCGTGTATCTGAACTCAGTTCAGGTCAAATGCCATTTACCTTGACATCTACAGATTATTTTTGGGCGCCAGGAAACGAAGCTAGCAAAATGGAAATGCAAGGTAAGATCTTTCAACAATCTTATTTCGACGGAAAATCTGGCTACAATTTCAGTATGCAAGGAGGGCGTGAAGATTTAAAAGCTGAAGAACTTGCCGCCAAAAAGAAAGCAACAGGCTTCATTCCGGAATTGGCTTATCAGAACAGTGGCATGCAGCACGAAATCAAAGGCATTGAGACCATTGACAACGTTCCTTGCTATGTGCTTTATACCAACGATGGCCAGGCTGAAAATTATGACTACTATGATGCTACTACCTATTTGAAATACAGAAGTGTCAACATCAGAAAAGTCGGTGAAGAAACCGTCGAAACAATCGTGACTTATTCGGACTACAAAATGGTGGATGGCTATCTTTTTGCACACCAAGTCAATATTAACATGGGTAAAATGATCCTCAATGGAGTGGTTAAAAGTATAGTTGTAAACCCGAAAGAAGTTTTACCAAAAGATTTCTAAACAATTATACAACTCGATTTTTATGCAAGAGAGCTACTTCGGTGGCTCTTTTGTATTTTTAGGCTATGAAAAAACTTTTTATCTCATTAATAGCACTTTTGCTCACAAGTACTTTTTCGTTCGGACAAAATACTCTTGTATCGAGTGGGCAGTTTTTTGAAGGTGAACCTTACCTTGTGCTGAGCCCACAAAATCCACAACATTTGGTGGCTGCATGGATGGGCTTTCA
>JBILTD010000128.1:0-5305 GCA_044371695.1 Crocinitomicaceae bacterium
TCAAAAGTTGGGAAGACATTGATGTGATCCCAGGCTACTCCTGAAAGCAACGCAATATTTGGCTGGTATAAATGAAATTTAGGTCGGCGATCAATTGGTGAACTGAGGTATTCATCGCCTTCCAAAATCATAATAGGTGCAGTTTCAGAAAGCTTGACCATGCAGTCGTAGCCTTCAAGCTGGGCGCCCACCATGTAATCTACCTCCAAGCCAAGTTTGGCAACTGCATGCAAGAGCATCGAGGTTATTGTGGTCTTGCCATGACTTCCGCCAATGACTACCCTGATTTTATCTTTACTTTGTTCGTAAAGGTATTCCGGATAACTATAAATAGGCAGCCCTAAAGCTTTTGCAGCTAACAACTCAGGATTATCTTCACGCGCATGCATGCCGAGAATGACGGCGTCGAGCTCTCCATGAATGCGCGAGGCATCCCAACCAAGCGTTTCTGGTAAAATTCCTTGTTTTTTTAATCTAGAAAAAGAGGGTTCAAAAATTTCGTCGTCAGAACCAGTGACTTGTACACCTTTTCTAGATAAGGCAATGGCTAAATTGTGCATGGCGCTGCCGCCAATTGCAATAAAATGAACTTGCATGAATCAATTATTTTATAAGTACGCTGGCTCCAGTTGATTCGTTGAACCAAATATACTCAGTGCAAACCTGTGCGTCACGGGTAAAATAAGTTTTTCCATTTTCGTCAGTGGTTTGTTCATATACAACCCCGTGACCATTTGGATCCACGACTACCCTTCTTACAATAACTTTAGTTACAAAACCTTCCTTGTTTTTGATCTGATATGTTTTCTCGGTCATGGAATTAGATGGGAAGAGCACTCCGTTTTCATCTTTCAAATAATTTGGGGTAGTTTTGAGCTCTACGCGCGATGCTGCCGTCTGTTGAATTTTTTGTTGTTGAGCTATGCTTGTGTTTACAGCTTTTTCTTGTTGTTCTTGTTTGGTGAATTCAACAGTTTGAACTTGCTGATTCATAGTTTTTACCTTATTCTCACTGGATTGAGCTTGATATTGGACTTGTAATTCTCGGGTATTTTGCACCTCATTGATGCGTTCCTGAGCTAAGTCCTCTCTTTTCTGCTGTTCCTTGACAGCTTGTTGATTTTGAAAATCCTTATCATCTTTCCATTCTTGAATTTTTTCAGCGTTTTCTTGTTGACGCAAGCCAGCTTCTTTATTCCTTTCCTTAATGGCAAATTCAGTCTCTTGCGTAAGTTGTGCAGCTTGGTCTTGCAATTGATTTTGAGTTTGAGAGCTTTGTTTAGCTTGCAATTCGCGTTGTGACGTAGTAAGTGCTAATTGATTTGCCGTTTCATAACTACTCACTTGTGCTGATTGCTGATTGAAGTAGTTTTTGTAGTCAATTTCGCTTTGGATAGCTTGCTGCTGGCGATACGGACCCTCTTCAATACTCATACGTGTTTGATGCAGATCATTAAAAGCCTGTGAGCTGTTATTTACAACCTCACCTGGCGCACTCAGGGTGATTCCGGTCGGTGTAACCGCTACCTCAGAATTTTTCGAAGGGGCTTTCACAGGATTCAAAATCAACTTTAAAGAGTCTATGGATTTTTGAAGTTTTGGTAATTCTGTTCCTTTCAAGTACGTCTCTTGCTGCTTGCCAAAACTATGCGCATCTTCTAGTGCTTTGAGTGCAACCTGCTTATCTTTACTTTCTTTTAAAGCCCGGTATGCACCTGTATTTTTTGCTAAAAAGTCATTTTTAAAATCAATTTTCTTCTTAAGCTCGACTACAGCCGGTTCATTCTGCCTGCTTAACATAGCAGGAGCATTTAAAACATCTCTGGCCTTGGTTAATTGGTCGTTGTTGTAATACTCATTCGCTTTGGCTAATTGACTTTGATAAACGGTTGAAAGGTTTTCAAGTTTATCAGTAACTTGCTTCATACCGGCTTGTAGTTTTTTCGAGTACTGGTCAATCAGCAACTGTTTATGGAAAAGTGCTATCAGCTTGTCGGCTTGTTTGTACTTTTCCATTATATCCATTAGCTGTTTCTCGGTAACATTACCTTTCAGAGATTTAAATTGATAATCTGCGTCGGAAAGTAATTTGTTGAGTTTAGCCTCTGTTTCTATATCTTGAAGTGTGTTTTTGATTTTTTGCAATTCAACTTCAACTCGAGGTTTTTCTGCTGGATTAATTTTTTGTGCTTCAGTAAAGTATTGTTCAGCAAGTTTCGTATTTCCTTTACTCAATGCGTTTTGTGCATTGGTCCAAGCTTTTTGGAAAGCCGATTGTTTCTCTACATTTTGCTTTTTTTCATTCTGTAATTTGGTGATTTCTACCTGTTCTGCCTGAACTAGACTATTTCCGGGTAATATTTGTGCCGCTTGCTTTATTTTTTGATCGGCTAGCGTTAAATCTCCAGCTGATTTTGCGCTTTGTGCTTCCGCTAAAAGTGTCGCCTGTTGACTTTTTTTCGCATCAAGTTCCTGTTGGTCTTTTATCGACTTAAGAATAAAGGCTTTGCGTTCTGTTGCTTTGGTATGAGTGGTTTGAATGAATAAGATAGAGTCGTAAAATGGTAGCGCTTTTTCGTAAGTTCCGGGAGTATCATACTTGGTTGCACTTATCAATAGAAGGTCAATTTTTTGTTGATTGATTGCATTTTGATAGGCATCTTTTGCTTTAGAGTCAGCATCTTTTTTAACGTTGGGGTCAGGATTCAGCTTTTTATCAGTTGCAGACCAAATATATTTATCGGTAGGTGTATTTGCAGCGAAACTTAAATCTACATTCGGCTTCAATTTATACATATTGAAAGCCACATTATTGAATAAGTCTAGACCATATGGGCTTGCAGATATCCCATTCATTGTACTTAGATCAATTGTAACTATTTTGGTTTGATACGAACCTTTCGTAAGACGAAGCTGAACAGGACTTCCTTGCTGGATTCTAGCTGAAGTATAAAATGAACCCCTTTCATCTGAAATTACTTTCGATATTACGGCATCTTGTTGCATGACATCTAGAGTAACGCCATACAAATTTTGCTGGTCTAGTAAATCTTTTATTTGTCCCTCAAAGACCACCAATAAATCTCTTTGTGCGAAAGCATGAAGGGACAGCAAAAAAAAGAATAGGGAAACAATTCTGTTCATAGATACCTGACTTAAGCTAAATGACCATTCAAACGCAAATTGGTACATTTGTTTCAAAGACAAATTTGCTAAAAATCAGCGAGTAAAAAAAATGCTAGCATTCAATCAACTCAGTCATTGGGAACGCACCATGTATCTGCAAGACAATACCTTTGTTATTGTGGGTGCTGGTATAGTTGGTTTATCCACCGCTTTATCCCTTAAAGAAAGGTTTCCAAAGGAGAAAATACTAATCGTAGAACGCGGTTATTTACCTACCGGAGCCAGTACAAAAAATGCTGGCTTTGCTTGTTTTGGAAGCCCAACAGAGCTACATGACGACCTTCAAAAAATGCCTACTGAAGCTGTTTGGGAAACCGTTGCCCTGCGGCTTGACGGTCTGAAATTACTTCAAGAACGTATCAGACCAGAGCAAATGGCTTGGCGTAACTGCGGCTCCTGGGATTTAATTGCTGCCAAAGAAAGTACTTTAGAACCCGATTTTATAGCTGACTTGAACGATTCTTTTCATCGGAATTTCGGCTTAAAGGATGTCTTTAGTATCGATTCACAAGCTTTAGAGCGCTTTGGTCTCTGTGGTTTTCAAACAAGTTACTTCAATCGCTACGAAGCCAGTATTGAAACCCATTTACTCATTGACACCTTATTTAAAAAGTGTATAGAAAAAGATGTTCATTTTTTATTCGCTACAGAAGTCTTGGATTTTGAAGCCATGAACAACAAAGTACTGGTTCACACCCAGCACGGTGTTTTAAATTGCGCGCACTTATTGCTGTGCACCAATGGCTTTAGCCAGCAGTATTTTCCCGATGAACTCAAGCCTGCACGGGCACAGGTTTGCATCACAAAACCACTCAAACATCAAATAAAAGGCACTTTTCATAGCGAAGCTGGATATTATTATTTCAGAGATCTTGGTGATCGTATTTTGTTTGGGGGTGGGCGAAATTTAGATTTTGAAGGAGAAACAAGTACTGAGTTTGAACTCAACCAAACCATTCATCAGCAATTACTACTCAAACTCCAAAATGAGATCTTACCTGGGCAAACTTTTGAAATTGATTCTCAATGGTCAGGAATTATGTGTGTTGGCGACCAAAAGAAACCGTTGATCAGGTCCTTGAACAAAAACGTGCATGCAGGTGTTCGAATGGGAGGCATGGGAATTGCCATCGGTTCAGCCGTTGGTGAATCTTTGAGTAAACTTGTTTAAACAATGGAAAAAAAATCACAAGCAAATCCAGACTTTGTCAATCCAATAGATCCGGATAAAATCGCTGAAAACCCACATTTATTACCTTATGCGCATCAGGTTGGAAGTGCTGTGATCAAGCCAGAAGACCAAGGAAAACTTAAAGGTCGTGCACTCAGTGCCATGAGCCAACAAACCGACATGCAGTTGGGGCAAATTTATGAGCAAATGCAATTGCTCGCTTCACAGGCCAAAAAGCTACAAGATCGAAAAGAAATCTCTGCTTTTATATATCAAGCAGAAATGCGCTTTGAACCACTGATCAATCACACGTATCACTTATATATTAAAGAAGAAAACAAGTATTTACTTTCTTTGATCGCTCCAGAATCTTGGGGTCGTTCTGGTGCCCACTTGACATTTATTGCTAGTGTTAAACTGTTAGCTGATCACACTTGGGATATTCTGCAGCAAAACCCTGACATCGCGCTACAAGAACTTAAGTTCTGACAAAAAGATAGTTTTTTTCGTCAGATAAATCTTCTTGAAAAGCATAACCCATCAGCTTGAAATCTCTGATTTGCTTGGGGTCTGAAATTTTTTCGGTGGCGCACCATCTAGCCATTGTACCTCTGGCTTGCTTTGAAAAAACCGACACACTTTGCAACTTCCCGCCTTTGTTTTCTTTGAATACTGGTGTAAGCATCCGAGAGACTAACTTTTGATCTTGAATGAGGTCACTGTATTCACTGCTTGCCAAATTTAAAATGAGCTCATTAGATTCCAAATGGGAAGCTAGAAAAGCTTCAACCTGTGGTCTCCAAAAAGCATATAACGATTGTAGGTTTTTGGTGATCGCTAATTTTTGAGCCATTTCCAAACGATACGGTAGCACACCATCGTTGGCGTTTAACAGGCCATAAAGACCAGATAAAATATAAACATTTTCGTTCAGATACACCTGAGCTG
>JBILTD010000129.1:0-5282 GCA_044371695.1 Crocinitomicaceae bacterium
CAAAAAGTACATCGACAAACTTGACCTAAGCAGCTTAAATGGCGGCTCTGTTTCTCTTAAGAATTTGGTAGATACAAGCAAAACAACCTTGAGAATTCGTATGCAAATGAAGGATCTTGAGATAGACAAAGTAGGCCCGACTCTTGATAAACTCAAAATCAAATCCGAAGAGATTCTCAATCCTGAAAAACCTACTCTAGAAAGACTTTATACCAAGATCAGCAAAGGAGACATGGGGTCAATAGATTCAATTATTTATGAGCACGCGGGCGTATACAATAACTTGACTTCCATATTATCAAAAGGCAACGATGCGCAACAAATGGCCTTTGATATGAACCCTGAAAAAATTAAAGACTTTGCGCGCAAAAAAGGATTTTCACAGCACCTTCGCCAAGCAATCGATCAGGAATACTATGACTTAGTTTTCACGGGAGTCAAAGTTGTGCAAACTGAGGGCACCAAGTATCTATTTGTGAACCTGCTGCAGTCATTGATTTTTGCCATTATCTCAATTGCGATCATGATGGCCTTCTTATTTAGGTCGTTCCGTATCATTTTGGTGTCCATGATCCCGAATATCATACCGTTGTTATTTACCGCTGGTATTATGGGTTACTTTCAAATTCCGCTTAAACCTTCTACCATTTTAGTGTTCGGAATCGCACTCGGGATTACGGTTGATAACGCCATTTTGTTTTTAGGTAAATACAGACACGAACTGAAACAACATGCCTGGGACACCCGTTTTGCCATTCTGCATTCTCTCAGAGAAACAGGGCTCGGCATTTTCTATACGTCTGTGATTCTTTTCTTTGGTTTCTTGATGTTTGTCTTCTCACAATTTGGAGGCACAAAAGCGCTTGGCTTACTGGTTTCCATTACCATTTTAGTCGGTATGGCCACCAACTTGATTATTTTGCCTGCATTGCTTTTGACTTTAGAAAGAAAATTCAGTATGCGCTCCTTCCAAGAACCCTTGATTGATATCTACAACGAGGAAACAGACTACGACATGGACAAACTCGAAATTGAGTTTGCAGCAGAACACCCAGAGAAAGACTAAGGGCTAAGCTCTTATATTAAAAAGGGAACTTTTTGATGCTTTAATTAAGCGTCTTGGAGCTTTTTAACCATTGTTAAAATGGTAGCCAACGCGACCGTTTCTCCGGTTTCATCATAGACATCGACCAAGAATTTGACAATACCTTTAGCAACGTCTTCAGGGCTCCTTTTTTCCTGATCAACCTTTTCTTTCACCGTAAAACGCACGCCAATTGTTGCGCCCGGATAAACCGGTTTTGTAAACCGCGCCTCTTCGATTCCATAATTCAATAAGACTGGTCCTTTCTTAGGGTCAACAAATAAACCGGCTGCTTTGGATAGAATGAAATAACCATGGGCAACGCGTCTTTCAAAGATGGTTCCTTCCAAAGAAGTGGCATCCATATGCGCGTAAAAGTTGTCACCTGATACATTGGCAAAATTGACGATATCAGCGTCTGTGACCGTATGCTTATGGGTAAATACAGTTTCGCCAATTACTAATTCTTCAAAGTGCTTTCTGAACACGTGTGGGTTAGCTTCTGGCATGACTGCCCCCACTTGAAATTGCTGCGTGATTGCCGTAATTATTGATGGATGGCCTTGTATCGCTGTGCGCTGCAAATAATGCAACACGCCACGCTTACCACCCATTTCTTCACCGCCACCAGCTCTTCCTGGGCCACCATGTGTCAGTAACGGCATTGGTGAGCCATGACCCGTGCTTTCTTTGGCGCAATCTTTATTTAAAACTAAGATTCGGCCATGCATGCTGGCTGCACCAACTACGTAGTCAACTGCCTCTTGATTGCTTGGGGTCACGATTGATGACACCAAACTTCCTTTGCCTAATTTGGCAATCTCAATGGCTTGATCGAGGTTTTTGTAGGGCATGATTGTAGCCACCGGCCCAAAGGCTTCGATGTCATGACAAGCGGTGTTTTGCAAAGGGTTTTCATTGCGAAACAATATCGGCGGAAAGAAGGCTCCGGCTTTGGCATCTGCGCCAACAAGTTCGAAAGCATCTGGGTTTCCAAAAACAATTTCTTGGGATTGCGCTAATAAATCAACATTTGCTCTTACGCGTTCCACTTGTAATTTGGTTGCCAAAGCACCCATTCTAACGCCCTCCTGAGCTGGATCACCCATTTTGGTGCTTGCCAAACGAGCACTGATCGCTGTTTGAACCTCATCGAGCAGGTTTTCTGGCACAATGATTCTTCTGACAGCAGTACATTTCTGCCCCGCTTTAATAGTAATTTCTTTAACGCATTCTTTAACAAAGAGATCAAACTCTTCGGTTCCAGGAGTGGCGGCTTCTCCTAAAACAGTCGCATTTAATGAATCTGCTTCTAGGTTAAAGCTCACGCTTTGTTCAGCTATTCTTGGCAAACCTTTCAATAGCTTACCTGTTGCTGCACTTCCTGTAAAGGTGACGACATCGCGCATGTCAACACTATCTAAAATTCCACGGCCTAGGCCACAAACCAATTGCAGCGAACCTTCAGGTAAAATTTGAGAAGCGATGATATCTCTAACCATGACTTCGGTCAGAAAGCTGGTATATTCTGAGGGTTTTACTACTGCAGGAACGCCGGCCATGAGGTTTACGGCAATTTTTTCTAGCATTCCCCAAATTGGGAAATTAAAAGCGTTGATATGAACGGCTACACCTTCTTTTGGTACCATAATGTGGTGGCCAATGAAAGTTCCATTCTTAGAAAGTGGTGCGGCACTGCCATCTACATAGTAAGGTAAATCTGGAAATTGTCTGCGCAAGCTGGCGTTTGCAAACAAGTTGCCGATACCCCCTTCGATGTCAATCCAGGAATCAATTTTAGTTGCGCCTGTTTGTGCAGAAACTTGGTAATACTTTTCTTTTCTTTCCAAAAGGTAAAGCGCCAAAGCTTTGATCATCCTGCCTCTTTCTTGAAAAGTCATTTTTCTGAGAGCCTGCCCTTTGTTTCTGCCGTAGGCAAGGACCTCTGCAAAATCAATGCCTGCACTTGATACTGAGCCTAATTCTTGGCCTGTAATTGCATGAAATAATTGAGTTTCAACTCCCTGGCCTTCAATCCATTGGCCAAGCACGTAGTTTTGAAAACGCTGCATAATTTATTATTTTATCAACCAACGTACGAGGTCTGCGCCATTGGCATAAATCATCAAGGAAAGTAAAAGGAAAATACCGATATACTGGGCTACCTCCAAAACTTTTTGGGGCGCTTCCTTGCCTGTAATCATTTCATAAAGCAAAAAGACAACGTGGCCGCCATCTAGTGCAGGAATCGGTAAGATGTTCATGAAGGCAAGAATGATTGACAACAATGCTGTTGTTAACCAGAAGGTGTGCCAATCCCAAAGCGGCGGGAACATGTTGCCAATGGAGGCAAAACCTCCAATTTGGGTAGCACCCTTTTTAGTAAATACAAATTTGAATTGGCTCACATAGTCTGAAAGTGTGTTGTAACCGTAGCCCATGCCAATGCTGATACTTTGCCCGAAGCCATATTTTTTCTCAGAAATGGCGTTTTGATCGACAAATTCAGAATTAGCAAGAATGCCTATGGTCCCATTGGACTTCACTTTAACGTCTAAAATAAGCGTGTCTTTTAAGTTCCCATTGCGCGCTACTTTCAATGCTACTTTTTGATTTTTCTTTTTGAAGAGTTTTGCCTGGAACTCATCGTAATAATTGATGGTTTCTCCGTTTACGCTTAGCACACGATCTTTGGCTTTTATGCCTGCGGCTAATGCGGGTGAATCATTAGTGACCTCAGCAACTTGCAATTTTGTAGATCTTAAACTAAAGGCTGGCAAGGCGCCTGCTTCAAATAATTCTTGATCAATGTTAGCTGATAATTTGATATTTTGTATTTGGCCATCTGGATGCTGCACCTGAATGTTTCTCGCATCTCTTAAAAGAATTTCTTTGTTGATGTCGTCTAAATTCAAGGGCGCGTGTCCTTCTATTTTTAAAACTTTATCTCCGGATTGAATACCGTATTTCGATAGATAAGGGTGAACACTCAAACCGGCCTGCAACTTGTTTTGGTCGAGCGTGAGCTGACCCCAAGTGAAAACGACACCGATATAAATAATAAAGCCCAATACTAAATTGACAGTAACCCCACCGATCATAATAATAAGGCGTTGCCAAGGTTTTTTACTGCGAAATTCCCAGGGTTGTGGTTCCTGTTTGAGCTGCTCTGTATCTAAAGACTCATCGATCATACCGGCAATTTTGACGTAGCCACCTAGGGGCACCCAGCCGATTCCCCACTCTGTGGTGTCTGGATCTTCGGACCAATCTGCTGGTGGTGTTTTACTCAACCAAGATTTTTTACCCTTGCCATTGACCTTTTTCCAACGAAAGAAAGAGAAATATGGGTTGAAGAATAAATAAAATTTTTCGACGCGGGTTTTGAAAAGTTTAGCCGGAATAAAGTGGCCAAATTCGTGTAGCGTAACCAATATGGCTAATGATGTAATGAGCTGAGCAGCTTTAATAAGGATTTCCATTTTCTAATTTCTTATTTACAAAGTTAATTTTAAGTATGAAGCACAACTAAGAATTAATGTGCCTCTAGCCAATTTGCTGCCAATTTCATTTCTACCTCCATAGGAACTGTCAGTTGAACAGCGTTTTCCATGGCTTCTTTGACTAATTTTTGCATTTGACCTGACTCTTTCTGATGCACATCAAAAACAAGTTCATCGTGCACTTGTAAAATCATTCTTGACTGAAGCTTAGCTTTTGACATCGCTTCATGCACAGCGACCATCGCCATTTTTATAATATCTGCTGCAGAACCTTGAATGGGCGCATTTATAGCATTGCGTTCGGCATATCCCCTCACTACAGCATTTGCTGAATGAATATCTGGTAAATATCGGCGGCGTTTCATGATGGTTTCGACATAACCGTGTTCTCTGGCTTGAGCTATCACTTTATCCATGTAGGATTTAATACTCGGATATTGTTCAAAATAAGCATCGATGATCTGCTTGGCTTCAGTTCTTGAAATTTGTAGGTTTTGAGCCAAACCAAAAGCCGATTGCCCGTAAATGATACCAAAATTGACTGCTTTGGCTGCGCTGCGTTGTTCGCGTGTTACATCAGCTATAGAAACATGAAAAACTTTGGCAGCTGTTGCGGCATGGATATCGTGTCCTTGTTTAAAAGCTTCAATCATATTTTGATCTTCAGCTAATGCTGCAATGATTCTGAGTTCAAT
>JBILTD010000130.1:0-5279 GCA_044371695.1 Crocinitomicaceae bacterium
CCCAAGTTGTCGTCTGTGAAAATCGCCGTTTTGGGGTCCAAAAACTCAAAGAATCACAACCCGATGGCCTTATCTTGCTTGATGATGCTTTTCAGCATCGCTGGGTAAAGGCCGGTTTGAATTTAGTACTCAATACCTATGACAAACCACTAGATAAAGAAGCTTTGCTTCCGGTTGGTCGCCTAAGAGAGTCAGCGAAAGGAGTCAGAAGAGCAGACGCTTTAATTATTACCAAATGTCCTGATTTCCATAGTTTTGATCAAGAACTTATTAGGGAGAGCTATCAAAACTATCAGCTTCCAGTATTTTTTTCTCGGTATTCTTACCTCCCCTTAAAACCCTTAACAACACTTGATGTGAGCGGTTTTGTACGCGTCATTTTAGTGAGTGCCATTGCCCATCCTAAAAATTTAGCAGAGGCCTTTGATCAAAACATTGAATTACACTACAGATCTTTTGCCGACCACCACAGCTATAGTACCGAAGAAATCAAGGAAATTCATCAATTTTTTGATACCTTTGCAGACAGTAAAACTGTGCTTGTTACAACGGCCAAAGATTGGGTAAAAATAGCTGCCTTACTCAGCCCACAAGATCGCAAAAGCTATCCTTGGATGCTGCTCGATTTTCAGCTTGAATGGTCCGATGAACAAGCATTTAATCAATTTATTAAGACTTATGTTGACGCAAATTAAAGAAAGTACTGCTTATATTCAGTCCCAAACTAGTATTCAACCAAGCATTGGTATCATTTTAGGAACAGGCCTTGGCGGGCTTGTTAAGGAAATTGAAATCATTGATGAAATCAGTTACGAAAACATTCCACACTTTCCTGTTTCAACCGTAGAAAGCCATTCCGGCAAGCTCATTTTCGGAAAAATCGGCGGGAAACACGTTGTGGCGATGCAAGGTCGTTTTCATTACTACGAGGGTTACTCTTTACAGCAAGTAACTTTCCCGGTGCGTGTCATGAAAATGCTCGGCATCGAAAAGCTCTTTGTAAGCAATGCTTCTGGGGGTGTCAACCCAGATTTTGAGGTGGGTGAAATCATGATCATGAATGACCACATCAATTTGTTTCCAGGAAATCCTTTGATCGGTAAAAACATCGACGAATTAGGCCCACGCTTTCCGGATATGTCTGATCCATACGATCAAGGCCTCATTGACAAAGCTTGTGAAATTGCCAACCAACTCCAGATTAAAGTTTCTGTTGGTTGTTATGCTGGGCTCACTGGCCCTACACTAGAAACTCCTGCTGAATACCGCTATGTCCGTGCCATTGGTGCCGATGCAGTTGGGATGTCAACCGTGCCAGAAGTTATTGTGGCGCGTCACATGAGCATTCCATGTTTTGCCATTTCAATTATCACAGACCTTGGTGTACCTGGAAAAATCAAAAAAGTAAGCGTACAAGATGTCATTGAAGTAGCTAGCCGCCAAGAACCGAAAATGACACGCATCATGAAAGAACTTATCTCAAGCCTATAATGGAAGCTGCTATAAAAGATAAATACGAGGTTGTCATTGGATTAGAGGTGCACGCACAGTTGCTCACCAATACCAAAGCTTATTCCTCAGACCTCAATGAATACGGTTCGGCACCAAATACTAACGTGAGTCCGATCACACTTGGTATGCCTGGCACCCTTCCGGTCATGAACAAAAAAACCATTGATTTTGCCATCAAACTTGGTTTGGCCTGTGGTTGTCATATTGCTCCAAAGCAGCACTTTGCGCGTAAAAACTACTTTTACCCAGATCTTCCGAAAGGTTATCAAATTACCCAAGATACCACGCCTATTTGTACTGGTGGGCACATCAGTATCCGCACAGAGTCCGGAGAAAAAAAATCAATTGGCCTCACCCGTATTCACATGGAAGAAGATGCTGGAAAAAGCATCCACGATGTCGATGTCTTTGATACCCTCGTCGATTTAAATCGTGCTGGCACCCCACTTCTTGAAATCGTTTCTGAACCCGATTTACGATCCTCAACCGAAGCTTACAATTACCTAACTGAAGTGCGCAAATTAGTGCGCTACCTCGACATTTGCGACGGCAACATGGAAGAAGGGTCTTTGCGCTGTGATGCCAATATTTCAGTACGCATCAAAGGGACTTCAGAATTCGGGACCAAAGTGGAGGTCAAGAATATGAACTCTATTCGCAACGTCCAAAGAGCCATTGAATTTGAAATCAATCGTCAGATAGAAACACTTGAGGCTGGCGGGCAACTGAGCCAAGAAACGCGCGCTTTTGATGCCTTAAAAAGCAGCACCATTTCGATGCGAAGTAAAGAAGCAGCCAATGATTACCGTTACTTCCCAGAACCCGACCTTCCCCCTATCACAGTTTCTCAAGCACACATCGACGAAGTTGCCAAAGATATGCCCGCACTTCCAGGTGTTTTATTTGAGCGCTACACCAAAGAATTCGGTTTGTCTGAATACGACGCGTACAATATTACCGATCAAAAAGGAATTGCACTTTATTATGAAGCGCTCATTGCGCTTACTAAAAATTACAAAGGAGCTGCCAACTGGCTCATGGGTGACATCAAGTCCTACCTCAATGAGCACGGCATGGATATCCAGCATTTCCCTATGGCGCCTTCCAGAATTGCAGCACTCATTGAACTCATTGACCAAGGAAAAGTGTCGAGCTCTATTGCTTCACAACGCATTTTCCCGGCCATGCTCAATTCTGAGAAAAGTCCGCTTGAACTCGCTGAAGAAATGAACCTCATTCAAAGTTCAGATCAAAGTGTGATTCTCGGCTACATTGACCAAGTCATTGAACAAAATGCGGCAGAGGTGAGCCGCTACCGCAATGGCGAGAAGCAACTTATTGGATTTTTAATGGGGCAACTCATGAAAGTTTCCGGCGGCAAAGCTGATCCAAAGGCAGCCAATGGACTACTCAGACAAAAATTAGAAGCCTAATGTCGTTTCAATTCAACAAGAAAACCATACTGATTATTGCAAGTGTCCTTGCCATAGGAGCTTTCTTGTTTTGGTATTTCCAACGCTCAGATCTCGAGAAAAATAACCTTGAGGTCAATGTCACTATTTCTGGGCAAATTAAGAATGCGGGTGGTTTACAACTATTTCTAGAAGCACCCAGCGACCGCGGTGTTATTGCAGTTGCCCAAACAGAAATTGAACAAGACGGGCACTTCGAACTGCCGGCTAACATTCCAGGCCTAGGTTTATACAACCTCCGAATCAATGATTTGAACGGAACCGTTCTCTGGTTGCCTTTGCAAGCAAAAGATGCCATCCAACTCAATTGTTCGCTACAAGACTTCGGCTCAAAACCTGGGCTAAGCGGCGTCAAATGGGCAAGGCCATATCAACAAATGCTTCAAGAAACCAAATCATTCGAGGCCTTACAAAAAAAATTACAGGCCAACCAAGAAAATCTAGATCAAGCTTCTATTGAAGAAAAGTATTACGAAGCCAAACAGACTTATGAAAATTTTTGTGCGCAACTCATCGAGCAAGACCTCAGCAGCCCGCTGAATATTTTACTCAGCATGAATTTATTGCCCACAACTGGTTTTGAAAACTGGGACGTCAAGCATTTAGGTACACTTGAAAAACTAAGTAAAGCATTTCAAAAGTCCTTTGCAGGCCAACCCGCGAGTCAAAATATGGCTGCTCAGTACCAACAAATTGAAGATGCTTATTTTAATTACTCAAGTACCATCAATGGCACAATGGCCGCCCCTGAACTCTCTCTTCCAAACCCGCAAGGTCAAACAATAACCCTGAGCTCGCTCAAAGGCAAATACGTCCTTATAGATTTTTGGGCTTCGTGGTGTGGGCCGTGTAAAAGTGAGATGCCTAACGTCGTGAAACTTTACAAAAAATACCAGCAGCAAAACTTTACAATTTATAGTGTTTCACTTGACGAGGATGCTAACAAATGGAAGGCTGCCATAAAAGATTGGGGTATGCTTTGGCCCAATCACGTGAGCAACTTAAAAGGCTGGAATTCTGACTTGCCACAGCTCTATGGTTTTGACGGTATTCCTTATACCGTTTTGATAAACCCAGAAGGGAAAGTCATAGGCACCAACTTAAGAGGCGCAAAACTTGCCAAGAAATTGGACGAAATATTCAAATAACATGAAAAAAATCTGCCTTCTATTTTTACTGCTCTTATCATTTGGTTCTTTTGCGCAAGGGTTAAAAGTTCAAATTGAGGGGAATATCTTTTTTTCAGGTGCCGATTCCATTCGCATCTCCCAAAATTTTGGATCTTACTTTCGCGATTATGTCGTGAGTCCTTTCGATAAAAAAGGGAACTTTGAGCTGACAGGAATTGTTCCTGGTCCCGATTACTATTTATTGCGCTTCGGTTCACAAATGTTGCATTTAGTCATCCGAGATACCAACACTATTAAAATCTATGCTGACGGCCGAAAAATCATGAGCCAATGTAATTTTGTAAATGCCGAAGAGTCCAGACAAATGCACGAATACGTTCTACTCACAAGTAGTTGGCAACAAAAAACAGACTCTGCGCTCACCGCTATCAAAACCGACCAAAGCAAAGAAGCGGCCATTAATCAATACATGACTGAGCAGTTTAAGCAATATCAAACGGCCTTGCAGAGTTATGTTGGCATGTACCAAAGATCGGCTGCGCTCATTTTACCCCTCAGCAGCATCAACATAGACCAAGATTTTCAGAGTTATCAAAATTTGATTGTCCAACTCTACCAGAGTTTTCCTCAAAGTAGCATTGTACAGCAATTGTATCAAAAATACGAAACTAAAAAGCAAGAAATTGAAGCAGCAGACCCTTTTGCCAAAGGCAAGCTGGTACCCGATTTTCAGTCCTTCAAGACCGATGGCAAAAAACAAATGAAACTTTCTGACCTCCGTGGCCAGGTAGTCTTACTTGACTTTTGGGCCTCTTGGTGTGGGCCCTGCCGCGCAGAAAACCCTAATGTGGTCAAGAATTACCAGAAATACAAAGATGCTGGGTTTACAGTCATGAGCGTTTCCCTTGATTCTGACCGCAACAAATGGCTTGCTGCAATCACTGCGGACCAACTCAGCTGGCCCAATCATGTCAGCGATCTTGGTGGCTGGCAAAATAAGGTTGCCCAACAATTTGGCGTCTCGAGTATTCCATTTACGATCCTGATCGACCGTGACGGAAAAGTCATTGCAACCAACCTGCGAGGAGCTGCCTTAGAACAGACCCTTCAGCAAATTTTTGGTTTTTAATGGATAGCGACAAGAAATATCTTTATTTCGCCTCAG
>JBILTD010000131.1:0-5267 GCA_044371695.1 Crocinitomicaceae bacterium
CTAGTTGTTCGTATCCTAAATATAGCGCCATGGTGAGATCCTGGCTACCACCAATAATAATTGGAATTATATGATGTTTGACCAATTCTGCCACCACACTTGCCACTGCAAAATAAGTATCTTCAATAGTTGCTCCGGGCAAAATGGTTCCAAGGTCGTATATTTTTTTATCCCAGCTTGTCTCTGGGTGCAGGGCATATAAATGCTCTCTAAAATTGACAATTTGATTGCCACAACCATTGACAGCTCCTCGGTATTCGGACACCTCAAAAATTGCACAACCCGGTTCTTTGAGCTCAGGGAAATCACCGTCATTTGCATCAATATAGCTTCCGAGTTGAGCTGCACTAAAAGAGCCAGTTGCTGCTATCGGTTGAAAATAAATAGAGAGGTCTTTCATTGCGCTAAAATTTTTGCGATATCCGGTTTAAAGTAAAGTGCAGATTTAAGTACCTTACCATCTTCACGATAAATTGGCTTTCCATTTTCATCCAGCTTGCTCATATTTGACCGTTGAATTTCAGCAAAAACCTCTTCAATTTTATGTTGAAGGCCGTGACGTAAAATGGTACCGCAAAGAATATAAAGTTGGTCACCAAGCGCATCAGCAATTTCAACTAAATCTCCATTTTGTGCAGCCTCTAAATATTCTTCGTTTTCTTCCTTCATGAGGTTAAAACGCAACTGAACGTCAGCAGCGCTTAATTGAGCAGTTGGTTGTTGGTTATTTTCGATGCCAAATGCGTCGTGAAAACGTGCAACATCAGAGATGATATTTTTGAATTCCATAATTAATAGTTGAGTAGTTTCTCAATAGCAGCTTTAACTTTATTGGCATTAGGCAACATAGCGGCTTCAAGATCTGAATTTAAAGGGATAGCCGGCGCATCAACTGAAGCAACAATTTCAATTGGCGCATCTAGATTTTTAAAGCAAAGTCTTTGTAAACGCCCTGCAAGGCCAAGGGTAAAAGTATTTTCAATTGATTCTTCGGTGACCAATAAAATTTTGCTATGGCGCTCGCATAGTGCAGTCATGGCATCTAAATCAAGCGGATTGATACTTCTGAGGTCGAGAATTTCAACTTGCCCATCAAAAGAAGCAGCAGCTTCTGCTGACCAATAAACGCCGCGGCCGTATGTAATAACACCAATTGAAGTGCCTTTAGAAATATGCTCAGAAGAGGCTTCCTGTACAATTCTAGCTTTGCCAATTGGCACAATGTAATCGGCACTTGGTTCTGTACTCATGGCTCCTTCTGTGCCTGGAATTTTGGACCAATATAAGCCTTTGTGTTCTAGAATAACCACCGGATTTGGGTCGTAGTAGGCAGCTTTGAGCAAGCCCTTGAGATCGGCGCCAGTAGACGGATAAACCACTTTAATACCTCGGATATTGGCCAAAACAGATTCTACACTCGATGAATGATAAGGCCCCCCTGAACCATAGGCGCCAATTGGGACACGAATAACACAAGATACTGGCCATTTACCATTTGAAAGATAATTGGATCTAGAAACTTCTGTGAAGAGCTGATTGAGCCCTGGCCAGATGTAGTCGGCAAATTGAACCTCAACAATAGGCTTTAAGCCAACTGCTGACATCCCAACAGTTGAGCCAATAATAAACGCCTCTTGAATTGGTGTATTAAAAACGCGGTTGTCGCCAAAAGTTTGCGCCAGGGTTGCGGCTTCGCGAAAAACCCCACCCAAACGGCCACCAACATCTTGACCATAAAGCAGCGCCTCCGGGTGTTTTTCCATGATTTCACGCATAGCAAACAAGGCGGAATCTACCATGACGGTTTTCTTTTTTCCTTGTGGGGCACGCTCCCCTACTTCATCGGTAACAGTAGTTGGGGCAAAAATATGATCTTGAATACTTGTAGGGTCAGGATCTGGTGCATTGAGCGCGTGCTCATAAGCTGTGTCAATTTCTTTTCTGACTTTCGCTTCCAGATTGATGAACTCAGCCAAACGAATATCTTGCTGTTCAAGTGCAGTTCTTAATTTCGGGTAAGGGTCTGCTTTCGCAGCTTCTTCGAGGTCATCGCGGTACCACTCTTTGCGAACACCTGAGGTGTGATGTCCTAATAAAGGAACTCTAGCATGAATCAGAAATGGACGGCGCTCTTTTCTTATTAAGGCAATTACTTCTTCAATAGTTTGGTAACAAGCCCAGAAATCGGTGCCGTCAATGGTGCGGGCCTCAATGCCATGAAAACCTTTAATATATTCAGAGATATCTTGAGCTCGGGTTTCTTTTGCGTTTGCAGAGATATCCCAGCCGTTGTCCTGGACTAAATAAATAATGGGGAACTGCTTAAGTGCAGCCATCTGAAAAGCCTCAGAAACTTCACCTTCTGTACACGAAGCATCACCTAGCGAACAAACAACAACGGGTGCATCTTCTGGACTCCAATCTGCAATACCCGTTTTTTCTTTGTATTGAATACCCATAGCCACACCTGTAGTTGGAATGGCTTGCATGCCGGTTGCAGATGATTGGTGCGGTATTTTTGGCAAATCTGGGCGGTTCAAAGATGGATGCGAATAATAGGTGCGCCCTCCTGAAAATGGATCGTCTTTTTTGGCAAAAACTTGCAACATGAGCTCTTCGGGTTTCATGCCGATTCCTAATAGCAAGCTGTCGTCGCGGTAATAAGGTGAAACCCAATCTTGTGCTTTGAGCTGCATACCAACAGCCAACTGAATGGCTTCATGACCGCGAGAAGTAGCGTGCACGTATTTGGCTGTTACTTCTTTATGCTGCTCATATTTCTCAGCCATCGTTTTGGCAGTGCACATGAGTTCAAATGCACGCCACGAAATATCTTTTTGTTTTGAATGACTCATTTTTTCAATTCAGTTGAGCAAATATACACAATGCTCTTAGATGAAGACCTGCTTCAATTACTGAAGACTTTGGTATTTTTGTGAAAAAAATCAAGATGTTGGGATTGAAAATGGCAACAGACCCTCGTTGGGTGAAAATTGTCGAAAAGAATATTGAAGAAATTTTAGTGGATCACGCCTACTGCGAGCAAAAAGCAGCTAGCAACGCCATTTCTATGATTGTTCAGTATCCGCAGTACCCAGACCTAGTCGCCGCCATGAGTGCCATCTGCAAAGAAGAAATGGAACACTTTGAAATGGTGCATCAGAAATTACAAGAAAGAGGTTTGCAGCTCGGTTTTGAACGCAAAGATCCTTATGTCAATGATCTTTCTCTCTATCTAAAACATGGTAAAACAAATAGCACGCCTGCTGGTGTTTTTGTCAATAAAATGCTTTTTGCAGCCATGATAGAAGCTAGAAGTTGTGAGCGTTTTAAAATTTTATCAGAGCAAATTAATGATGCCGACCTGCGCGAGTTTTATAGAAGCCTTATGGAAAGTGAAGCACGCCATTACACCACCTTTCTTGGTTTCGCCAGAAAATATGGCCAGGGAATTGATGTCGACAAGGCTTGGAAAGATTTCTTGGCCTTTGAAGCTGAATTGATGGAAAGTTATGGCAAAAAAGAAACGATGCACGGTTAGGCGCATCGTTTCAAAAATTGGTGGTGCTAGACTAATTTAAAACGAGAGTAAAATTCCGGCATTCACACCACGCACCTTCGGGGCAGATCCTTCGTTAAAGACATCCGTCAGGCCATAAGTCATGTATAAACTCCAGTCTCCGTAACCTACAGTTGCCATGAGGCTTGCTTGGAATGGATTGAATTGAAAATCATCTTTGGTTTTGTCTTTGTTTTTCTTGCCATCGGCTTCCCATTTTTGCTCTTGACGTGCATCAATACGAATACCACCAACAACGCCTGCTGAAATATTCCAGGCCTTTTCTGGATTTTTGTTAGTGCTGATTTGCAATAAAAGTGGGGCTTGTAAGTAAGAAGAAGTCAGGACATTTTTTGTGTAATTGACACCCGTGTTGATTCCGATCAGGGTATCGTTTACTACGCCTAAATCATAACTTCCTTTCAAGGAATAACGATTCCATTGGATGCCCAAACCAGTAACTACTCCGAGATAATCTTTAATGATCGGGAAGCGTTTCTCAGCAAGGTTAACTTGTAAGCCAATACTTTTAGCTGGATCTAGTGTCAAGAAACCGAGTTCTGTACTTGTTGCAAATTGATTGCTCGCGTTCAAAAAGCCGTTGGCATTAATGCCGATCCCGGCCCAAATTGCATTGCCGTCATCGTTTTTTTCGCCGCCATCGCAATTTTCAGCTCCATGGCGGTGACTCGGTCCTTTTTCAAAGGAATAGGATTCATTGCCATCATTCCAAACAATTCTTTCGTCATTATTTTCTATGATTACTTTTTCATCAATAATGATTTTTCTTTGCCCCTTGCCGTTTGGTCCTTCAAGTGCCGGAAGCTCACCAAGGTCTTTGAGGTCTTTAGATTCCAAAATGACAATTTTCATATTGCCAATTTTGATTTGTGTAGTATCAGAAGATCCGTCAACCGAGGAACGAAGAATAGTAGTGTCCATAAAGACATCGACACGGGTCACCATAGAATCATTTAAATAGATGCTTTTCATTTCTTCGGTAAGCATGGAATCCATTTGATCGATGCGGCCATTGATCATGATGATGGTAGTATCATTGCCTTGAATTTTGACAATTTTCTTGGTTTCGTTTTGCTGAGCAAATAAGGCGAAACCTGCAAATAAAAATGTTGAGAGTAATTTAATTTTCATTTTTTATTGATTTTAAAACCTATGACGAGGTGTATTGATTTTTGTTACAATTATTTTTTTGCACGGCTGCGTTCAAAGCTGATTGGCCCCAATTGAAATACGATTTTATCGTTGGCAGTGCCTTCTTCTACATCGTAACGTACAGGAATGCCAATGGTTTCGCTGGCATAACGGGCCATGGTTTCATAACGGAGGTCAGCCGTGGGTGCATTGGTGCCAAACAAGCGTTCGTTTGTTTTTTGGAGTAAGAAAGTTTTGACGGTGACGGGTTCTTTTGCTAAGGAGCTTTTTACAACTTGTCTGTTGTTTTGTTCTGGAGTGTTGGGGCCAGCATTTTGATCAGAATAGGGTGCTGTTGAAGGAGCTTGGTAATTATTCGCTGTAAGCGCTGCTTGATTGACATTTTGCGTCACAAAAATTTCAGGGTTTTCTGGTGCCGAAGGAATGATTTCCTCTACAATGCAGTCTCGTGGTGGAAGATCAACATTGTGCGGGTGATCTGCAACTTTTGCATTTGTGGCACTTGCAAAAAATCCTGTGGTAACTTCTCCTGAAT
>JBILTD010000132.1:0-5192 GCA_044371695.1 Crocinitomicaceae bacterium
TCGGAGTGCAAAAAATGCTTGCCCTAAGGTAAGCTGTGCTAGATTGAGCACGGTGCCGTGATTGGTTCGTGTAAGGGAACTAATGAATCCTGGATCTGCTTGAGCAGCACTCTGTATGACATATAGCGGCTGCTTACAAGTTATATTCTTTTGCTGACCTATGGTTTGAATGCCATCGGTAAATAAAAGTATTTCTTCTCCTATAAATTGCTCAAAGGGCAACGCACTGATCACAGTAGCACCATCATAAGCCTGCGCATTTAAATAACTTTTCAAGGATTTAGCAGACCCATTTTTAATTTTGAAATCCTTTCGATACAGCACCCGATGTGCAAAACCGATCAGTTCAACATCAACTTTATTTAAATACCTGAGGTAGCGCTCTAGCATGCGCAACTCTTTGGCAATTTGCGCACGATTTCTAGACAACGACTGATCCCAACAAATCGTAATTTTTTGAGGTTTCTTTTTGACGGCATAGCGCAATGGCACGGCAAGGTCTGCCATGAAAAACTGTTGCTTTGTTGAAGGGCTGGCCACAATAGTAGATGGTGCAGGCGTAGGTATTTCGAGTAAAAACTCTCCCTTGGGAATGGTCTTAGTTTGGGTGCAGCGATAAGTATAAGATTGATTGTCTAGTTTTCGTAATGAATGTTTGTTATCAAATGATTTTAAAATTTTGGGTGCACGATTCAAGCCATAAACTTGTAACTTCAAATCAAAAGAACTGAGTTGTTGCGTGAAGTGCTGTGAAAAGCGATAATAGGCATGTGTTGGATCAGCTAAGAGTAATTCTTGCGTTTCGATAATGACTCGCTTCTGGCCTTTTGCCGGGACGGGAAAAATGCGCAAACGAAAAAGATTGCCTTGGATTTTCTCTACGAGTCCTGGATCTACTCCTTTTCTGACAGTTGCTTGATAAGCCACACGCGCTTGGGTGCGCTCTACAGCAACTCCAGGACGCATTTCGC
Organism: Crocinitomicaceae bacterium; assembly: GCA_044371695.1. Lineage (GTDB taxonomy): Bacteria > Bacteroidota > Bacteroidia > Flavobacteriales_D > Crocinitomicaceae > UBA952. The sequence goes on from JBILTD010000132.1 coordinate 972, forward strand.
CATTCACCTCAAGTGCAAAATAAGAGATTGCTTGTCCATCTTTTAACGGAAACTGCAATTCCCCTTCAAGTTGCCGATTGTGCGGATTTGAAAATACCATCTCATAACGCGTTCGCGCAATATTGTTTTCAATAAAAACGGAGACTTTCAATGCCTTCATGGGCACCGACTTCTCTCTGTCATTCTTGATTGAAAGTTCAAGAGCGCCTGTATGATCGGAAAAATTGTTTGCAAAAAGACGAGGCTGAATCTTATTGTAATAAAGCGCTTTATAAGGATCTTTTGTATCCTTCTCTTTTTTCAAAAAGAAGATACCAAGCAATATGACAAACAATAAAAAGAAACCGAGTAAACCTAAACTACGCTTCATCAAATGAGTTTTTAACGATAGACGCATACCTAACGAAGAAATAACAAAAAAGCCGCTTTTTCAAGCGGCTTTTTTAATTCAAGTTAGAATTTCCTGCTTAAGCGCGTAAACGCTTAGAGAAGTCGATAAGGATAGGTGTTGCCACACAAAGTGAAGAATAGGTACCGATTACTACACCTACAAGAAGTGCGAACAAGAAACCTTTAATGGCAGGGCCACCGAACAAGAACATGATCAAGACAACCACAAATAAGATCATGGAAGTGTTGAAGGTTCTTGAAAGTGTTTTGTTCAATGAAGCATTGATGATTTCACCGTGGTTATCTTCTGGCTTGCTGCGACGTAAGTTCTCACGAATACGGTCAAATACGATGACGGTATCGTTCATGGAGTAACCGATGACGGTAAGGATAGCCGCAATGAATGCTTGGTTAACATCTAAAGTAAACGGCAAGTAACCGTGAAGCAATGAGAAGATTGAAATAACGAAGAACGCATCGTGGGCCAAACCTACGATAGCACCCAATGAATATTGCCAGTGTCCGAAGCGAATAAGGATGTAGGCAAAAATGGCGATGAGCGCTAAAGTAATAGCAATAGTTGATGAAGTCCAGAGCTCAGAAGAAATGGATGCTGAGATCGCACGCGTTTCTAAGATTTTGTATGAACCCATTTTGTCTTTACAAGCGTCTAGACCAGAAGTAAGTTTTTCGTTTACTTGATCTGTTGCACCATCGTTGTTCAATAAATAGTTGGTAACGATTTCAACGTTGTAATCATTGGTTTTAGTTTTGAGGTCGATGGATGCTGTTTCACCATTCTCAACAAATACTTTTGATAATTCTTTGCGAATCACTTCGATATCTGCCTTCTTTTCAAATTTAACAGCAAAAGTTCTACCACCTGTAAACTCAACACTTTGCTTAAGACCACGTGTTGAAAGCGCAATGATACCCACGATTGTAACCGTGATTGAGAACATGTAGAAGTACTTACGCTTACCGATCCAGTCAAAGTTGAAGTTTTGGAATAAGCCTTTAGAATACTTCGTGTTGAAACCAACTTCTTTGCCTTTAGCCAACCATGAATGGATCGCTAATTCAGCAATAACCATTGCAGTGAATAAAGAGGTAAAGATACCAATGATGAGGGTAGTTGCGAAAGACTCAATTTCACCTGTACCGAATACTTTAAGGATGATGGCAACAAGTAAGTGTGTGACGTTGGCATCGATGATAGAAGGCAAGGCCTTGCGGAAACCAGTATTAATAGCAGTTTCAGTGTCAGCACCAGCTGCTTGTTCTTCACGTACACGCTCGAAGATCAAGATGTTGGCATCTACGGCTGTACCGATTGTTAATACGATACCTGCAATACCTGCAAGGGTAAGAACGGCTCCGAACGAAGCCAAAGAACCAAAAATGAAGACTACGTTGGCGATGAGTGCAATATTTGCAGCCATACCCGCCTTACCGTAGTAGAACATCATGTAAAGAAGTACTGCGATAAACGCAACACCAAATGAAATCAGACCAGCTTGTGAGTTTTGAGCACCAATTGTAGGCCCAACTTTTTGAAGGTCTTTAATGACACAAGGTACAGGTAAAGCACCACCGTTCAAGAGACCAGCGAGGTCTTCAGCTTCTGAGAAAGTAAAGCTTCCTGAGATTTGCGTATTGCCATTTAAGATTGGATTGATTACGCGTGGTGCACTATAAACAACGCTATCCATAGTGATGGCAATGATGCGATCTTTGTTTTCAGTGGTCATGCGACCCCATTCGTCTGCACCTTCATTGGTCATGCCGAGGCTTACAATGATGCTTCCATCTGTTTGATCGTAGTCAACTTTAGCTGAGCTTACGTGCTCTCCTCTAACGCGTGCCTTACCTGTATCAGGAATGCGACATGCGTACAAGAAATAAGCTGTTTTTTTCGATTTGTTATCTACGCTTTCTGGCTTTGCAGACCACATGAACTGAATGTCTTGCGGGAATACTGATTTGACATCTTTACGACGCAAAATTGCTGCAACAGTAGCTTTGTCGTTAGCGTTTACGTAACCAATGGCATAGCCGCCAACCGGCACTACTAATTCAGCAAGCGATTTTTTGGAAGCCATGGCACCAGTTGTATTGGTAGTTGGCTTTGGATCTTCAACAACATTGCCTGTATCAGCAGAAACAGCAGTAGTGTCTGCAGTGGTATCTGTAGCAAGGGCTAAATCGTCAACGTTCAATTCATTGAGCTTGCTCAAACGCGCAGCTTCTTGCCATTGCATTTGAATTTGCTCAGGCATGTAAGTTTCGAAAAACTCGAGGTTTGCCGTTGAACGGATTTTGCGAGAAACCGTTTCTTCGTCTTGTACACCTGGTAGCTCGATGAAGAGGCGGTTTGTTGCGAGGTCGCGTTGGATATTTGGTTGCGCTACACCGAATTGGTTGATACGACGACCAATGATATCTTCGATGCCTTTCATAGAAGAGGCAACGAGTTCTCTGAGGAAGTTTTCTACTTGCGCATCAGAAGTTTTGATACCGATGCCCTCACCTTTGATGATATAGCTTAATGGTAAAGAACCATTTGCTTTTTTGTATGCAGCAATGAAGGTGCCAATGAAGTCACCACCATTTTTGTTGTAGTCAGCGACAGCGCGGTCAAAAGGCTTTGTGAATTTTGGATCTGTGACGCTTTTTACGTGTCCTTTGATGAGGTCTGGATAAGAAATCTCAACAGTAACGCTCATACCACCTACGAGGTCAAGACCAAAAGCCAATGACATTTTTTTCACTTCACCGAAAGTAGAACCAAGTACTGGATAAACAGGCTTCTCACCTTTTTCGCGAAGAATTTCATTGATGAATGCTGCTTTTGCTAATTCTACAGCTTCTGGATTATTGAAATCTATTTGGGTATTGTTCGGAAGAATCGCAATTCCGCCAGTTGCTTTCGCTTCATCGCGAAGCATTTTAACTTTGAGGTCTGCCTCTTTAGCAGCTTTGGATTCTACATTACTAGCAACCCATGTGAATGAGAGTTGGTAAACGCATACCGCAGTAAGAAGAATGGACAAGAACCAAAAAAATCCTTTTAAACGCATTTCTTGAATATTTGAATTTGAATTAAGGTTGCAAATATAGGATTTAGGATCCTTAAATTCAAATAAAAAATCTAGACAGTTTTGCTGAATTCAATTATTGCTGCAGCGAAGTCTAGCCAAGCTTGGTCTGTGTTGGTGTTTTTATGGGCCAGGGCTAGATTACACGCGTTTATATTTCCGCTCTCAAATAAGTCATGGATTTGATTTGCAAAGGGTTTTGCATCGGTTTGCGCCAATTCAAAGCCTTCATGGTTGGCCACCAAACCTTCTGCTAAGCCGCCGACATTTGTACACAAAACGGCTCTTTTCTGCGCCAAAGCCAATGCGCGCACACCTGACTGCGTGGCGCTGAGGTAAGGCAGCACCACTAAATCAGTAGCTTGAAAGTATTGTGCTACCTCTTCATTGGGGATAAATTGATTCACAAAACGCCAATTTTGATTCGGTGAATCGGCGAGTGCGCGTTCGTAAACACTGGCAGAGCCGTAGACTTCGCCTGCAATCAATAATTGGTATTGGTCATCGAGCAGACTAAAAGCTTGTATGAGCTCAAGTAAACCTTTATAACTTCTGATCAGGCCAAAAAACAATAAGGTTTTTTTATGGGGGTCTAAGCCTAGTTGCTGACGACACTTGGCTTGATCAAGCGCTGTTTGTTCGATGGCATATGGTGGGTGCGCGATGTGCTTGATTTTTGCGGATGGTTTCAGTTGTAAAATATCCTGCCCTACAGACGCCGAGAGCACAACAA
>JBILTD010000133.1:0-5161 GCA_044371695.1 Crocinitomicaceae bacterium
TTTATACGCTTAATCTGTCAGATGCCCAATTAAAAGCGTTGGGTTGCGAGGATGCTTACATACAAGCGCATCGCACGTTTTCCAAAGACCTTCAAAATGTCGATCATTTATATGGTGATTCAGCAAGCTTTGATTTAAGCCCATATGAAAAACAGATGGACCTCATTTTTATTGACGGAGATCACTCTTTGGAGGCGGTAAGGCGAGATACGAAAAGAATGCTGCAACTTAGAAAAGACCAAAAAAGTATTTTGGTTTGGCACGATGCAAAATCAGATACTGAATATCCGCGTTATGATGTCCTACAAGGTATTTTCGAGGGCTTGCCTCAAGAAATGCACGCAAACGTGTATTTAGTAAAACACGCTTTATGTGCGGTTTATTTGCCAGGTGGGCACCCTAGTGCCAAGCTGAGTTTACACCAAAGGCCAAACAAAGTTTTTGCCGTCACTTTGAATCGGGAAGTTTTCCCAAACTAAAGATCTCCAACCAAAGTAGGTACGAGCAACAACGAAAAACAAAGGCTTGCGCTTCGTTTTCTGTGCCTTGATCAAGTATCATCGGAGCTTCTTTTTGAAGCTTTGACCAGTCAACAAAATCAAAAGGATCCAAAACGTATTTTGTGTTGAGAAGTTCAATCCAATAGGCTTTGGTTTCCTTCAGCCACGTGCCTTGGGGTACAGAAAATCCTTTTTTATCTTTTCTCCAGGTAATGCTTTCAGGTAAAATGTCTTGTATACTTTGTCGGAGTGCATGTTTAGACCAGCCCTCATGAATCAGCTTTGTCGCTGAAATTTTTTCAACTTCATTAACAAGGAAAAGTGCGTCTGCAAAAGGAGTTCTCGATTCAATGCTATATTGCATCGAACAGCGGTCTTCCCAACGCAATAATCCTTTTAAAGCAGGGCCTTCTCGGTATGCTTTCAAATGGGCTTGTAGTTTATTGTAGCGCTTTCTCTTGAGTTGTGGTGTTGTTTTGAGGTATTGAAAAGCTACCTTCTTTCTTTTGAATATGCCTTTCGTGAATGAGGTGGGTAAAATGCTCAGCACATCTTGAGCCCACTCTTTGAGGATGTAATTGGCTGTAGTTGGTGAATTTGAAAGCTGATTCCATTCTTTAATGAAACGCTTGATGCACCCACGCAACAAAAGTTCTTTGAAAAAGGTGGGGTAAAACACCTGATAACCTGCAAATAATTCATCGCCACCTTGTCCGTCAATTAAAATCTTGATTTTTTGATCGGCTGCAGCTTCCATAACAGCACTTTGGGCATAGGTACTGCACGAAAGCAAAGGGATGTCCTGATGATAGATTAAATCTTGAAGTTTGCTGAGCAGGTCAGGGGCAGTGACTTCTTTTTGTATCCAACTGACTTGTGTTTCGTCAATCATTTGTTGCGCCCAACTGCGTTCATCAAGCGGAGAGTCATGCACTGCTGTAAATGCATAAATGCCCGCTGAAAGACTTTCGACGTTTTTTGTTCTTTGCATTTGGTTTGCTAGCCCCAGTAGGGTGCTGGAGTCGAGGCCGCCAGAAAGGCAAAAGCCTACCGGGACATCTGCGCGCAAGCGGCGCTCAAGTGTTTGCTCAAGTGCTGCTCTGATGCTGGTGGATGGCGCTTCTTGGTGTGTTTTGTACGCTTGTTGTTTGTAGCTATGGTCGGTTAAAGAATAGAGCAGGGATGTGCCGGGTAATAATTCAAAAATATCTTTGAAAAAACCTTCCGCTTCAAGTTCTATTTGGGCCTGGGCTAAAAAGTCCAAAATGGCTTTTGGGTTCGCTTTGGCTTTGTAACTCGGAATGCTGAGCAGGGCTTTGATTTCAGAAGCGAATCCAAAATGCGCGTCGTTATTCAGGAAATAAAATGGCTTCACACCAAAAGGGTCTCGGGCGCAAAACAAGGTTTGTGCTTCCCGATCAAAAATGCAAAATGCCCACATGCCGTCTAAATAGCTGAGGCATTGCTCGCCATAATAGGCATAAGCTTGTAACAAAACCTCGGCGTCTGACTGCGTTGAAAATTGACAACCAAGCTTTTCTAAATCAGCCTTAATTTCTAAGTAATTATAGATTTCTCCATTGAAGACCATCGTGTAGCGCTCTGAAAAGCTCATGGGTTGGGCCGCAGCCTCACTGAGATCAATGATGGCCAAGCGTCTGTGTGTCAAACCTACTTTTTCTGGCTCAAAAACTTGAAGCCCCGCACCATCGGGCCCCCGATGCGCTATTTTGAGGCTCATGTCTTCTAGGACAGCGCGCTCGAGGTTTGCCGCTTTCTTTTCAACTAAGCCAGCAATTCCGCACATTAGGGTTTGATATTTTGATCGAGTAAGTAAACAAAACTTGCAATGGCAGCTGCCCCAAGTTCGAGTTCTCTTTTGTTGACAGATTCAAAGACATCGCTGGGTGCATGGTGGTAATCAAAGTAGCGCTGTGAATCAGGAACGAAGCCAAAAAGCGGAATGCCTGGATAACTTGTCTTTAGCGGGCCAATATCGACGCCACCGTAGCCTTTTTCAAAAATGTGCAAGTCATAGGACTTGAGTGCGGGTTCAAAACTTTGAAGCAAACTCAAGTATTGGTCTGGGCCATCGAGGTTAAAACCACGAGGAGCAAAACCCCCACGATCACTTTCTAAAGCGGCGATGTGCTGCTCGCCATTAGCCAGGCACCATTTAGCGTATTGTTGACCACCCTGGTTTCCATTTTCTTCATTCATGAAAAATACCACACGAATGGTGTGCTTGGGTTTGTAGCCCAACGTATTTAAAATACGAAGTGCCTCTAAACAGTGGATCACACCGGCACCGTCGTCATGTGCACCCTCACCGGTATCCCAAGAATCAAGGTGGCCGCCAATCGTGATGATTTGTTCAGGGTTTTGGCTGCCTTTGATTTCGGCCATGACATTAAAAGAAGGCGCATCAGGGAAATCTCGGCAATCCATTTCTAAATAAAATTGAACCTTTCCTTTGGCAAGCGCCTCAGACAACGCATCGGCATCTTGTGTGGAAAGGGCTGCTGCCGGAATTTTTGGCACCTCTTTCTCGTAATGCATTGATCCTGTGTGCGGGTGCTGATCAATTGGTAAACCTAATGAGCGAATAACTACTGCTTTGGCTCCGAGCTTACCTGCTTCAACGGCACCATTTCCTCTGATGGCATAACACGCCCCATAAGCTTTAAAAGTCTGGATTTGAGCTGCATCCATCTTTTGATTCAAGAAGACGATTTTGCCAGCAACATCTTTGGGTTTGGCATTTTTCAAAGCGTCGAGTGTCTTGAATTCAATCACTTCGGCCTCGAGAAGGCCATTGGTTCCGATAGAGCCACCCAAGGCTAGTAAGTGTAATTTTTGTGTGGCCGTATATGAATTGACCACTTTGAACCAAGCACTTTCTTTGGTGCCGCGTTCCCAATGTGGAACCGTAATGGCTTGTTTGGTGACACGGTCAAAATGATACGCGTTCATTTTTTCATAGCTCCAATTGACCGCCATTTCAGCTTCAGCAGAACCCGACAAGCGCGGACCAATTTGTTTGCATAATTGCCTTAGGTTTTCGTAGGCCTCGCCTCTAAGTAAGGCTTCGTCATATATTTGGCGAATAAAAAGACTATCCTGCGCAAAGTGGCAAAAAGTAATGGCCCAAAAGAGCAAACCAGGTACCAAACGAATTTTCATGTATAGAATTTGGGTAAAAGTACCAATTTCCGCCAAACACAGCTTGCTTTTGGCTATCTTTGCACCTGATCTAACAAAACATAAGAATGGCTTTAAAATGCGGTATCGTAGGCTTACCAAACGTCGGTAAATCCACATTATTTAACTGTTTGTCTAACGCAAAGGCGCAGTCGGCAAACTTTCCTTTTTGTACAATTGAACCCAATCTCGGTACCATTTCAGTCCCAGATCCACGTCTCGAGCAACTCGAAGAAATAGTCAATCCTGAACGCGTAGTCCCTACAACCATGGAAATTGTTGACATCGCTGGTTTGGTAAAAGGCGCCTCAAAAGGAGAGGGCCTTGGCAATCAATTTTTGGCCAATATCCGCGAAACTGATGCCATCTTACACGTTTTGCGTTGTTTCGATGACGGCAACATCATTCACGTGGATGGCAGTGTAGACCCCATCCGTGACAAAGAAATCATCGACATCGAGCTCCAACTCAAAGACCTCGATTCTATCGAGAAAAAAATTCAAAGTTTAGCGCGCGTTATCAAATCTGGTGACAAAGATGCGCTCAAAGAAAATGAACTTGCGCTTCAAATCAAGGCGGGCTTAGAACAAGGCAAGTCTGTCCGCGGTTTGGGTTTCAGTCAAGAAGAAATGGATATCATTCATTCCTTTAATTTGATCACTTCCAAGCCAGTTATGTACGTGTGTAATGTGGATGAAGCTTCTGTAAAAACAGGCAATGCGCATGTAACGCGCGTCAAAGAAGCCGTTGCAGCAGAAAATGCCGAGGTGTTGGTGATCGGAGCAAAAATTGAAGCCGATATCACCGAACTTGAAACCTATGACGAGCGTCAGATGTTTTTAGAAGAGTTAGGCCTAGAAGAGCCAGGCGTGAATCGCCTTATTCGCCAGGCTTATCATTTATTGAATTTACAAACCTATTTCACTGCAGGGGTTAAAGAAGTACGTGCCTGGACCATCCGCAAAGGCATGACTGCTCCGCAAGCAGCCGGAGTGATCCACTCAGATTTTGAAAAAGGATTCATCCGTGCCGAAGTCATGAAATTCAATGACTACGTGACACTTAAGTCTGAAAGTGCGGTCAAAGAAGCCGGTAAATTCAAAGTTGAAGGTAAAGAATATGTGGTGGAAGATGGCGATATCATGCACTTCCGCTTTAACGTTTAATTCGCTTAATTGATCCCTATGGAAATCACAGCCAATCAAGTTCATCTGAAGTCTTGGGTTAATGTCCCTCAAAATTCAGACTTTCCCATTCAAAACTTGCCGTTCGGAATTGTCAGTGAAAAAGCTACACCACAGCATAAATTTGTGGCAGTGCGCATTGGTGATCACGTCCTGAATTTAGCCGCAATGGCTGAGTTTGGCTATTTTGACGCTTTGCCTTTTGCAAAATCCGACTTTCAGCAAGCCTACTTAAACCCCATGATGAAGCACGGCAAACTTGCTGTGCGTGCTTTG
>JBILTD010000134.1:0-5156 GCA_044371695.1 Crocinitomicaceae bacterium
TTGTACAGCCCAAGCTTTACTTGCTGTCATGGCTTCTATGTACGCTGTTTATCATGGCCCAGCTGGAGTAACAGCTATTGCCAACCATATCCACAATTTGGCTTGCCAAGCAGCTGCTGGTTTAAAAGCAGCAGGGGTAAACGTGGTTTCAGCATCCTTTTTTGATACCATTCACGTTTCCGGAATCAATGCTGCTGATATTCGCAAAAAAGCAGAAGCTGCTCAACTCAATTTTAGATACATCTCTGACTCCGAACTCAGCATTTCTTTTGGCGAGCCGCACACCGAAGTTGACCTCCAAGCAGTTTTAGCAGTATTCGGAGCAAGCCCTGTAGCGGCCTCAACTGCTATTCCAGCAGCCCTTCAGCGTTCAGAATCTGTTTTATCTCATCCGATATTCAATTCGCACCATTCGGAATCACGCATGATGCGCTACATGAAGAAGCTTGAAAACAAAGACCTCTCTTTGGTACACTCCATGATTCCTCTTGGGTCATGCACCATGAAACTCAATGCTGCCTCTGAAATGATGGCGGTTACCAACCCGCAATTTGCCAACATGCACCCATTTGCACCAGTTGAACAAGCGGCGGGTTACCACGAAATGTTTGCTCAATTGGCACAAGACCTCTGTGAATCTACTGGTTTTGCAGCGGTTTCTTTGCAGCCGAACTCAGGCGCACAAGGCGAATACGCTGGCCTTATGGTCATCAAAGCTTTCCACGAAGCTAACGGAGACTTCCAACGCAAAAAAATGATCATCCCGTCTTCCGCCCACGGAACCAACCCAGCATCAGCAGTAATGGCTGGTTTTGAGGTCATCGTAACTGGTTGTGATGAAAACGGTAACATCGACATCGAAGAACTTCGCGAGGTAGCCGTTGCCAACAAAGACATCCTTGCTGGCATCATGGTTACTTATCCATCTACTCACGGTGTATATGAAGAAGGTATCCGCGAAATCACAAGCATCATCCATGAAAATGGTGGTCAGGTATACATGGACGGTGCCAACATGAACGCACAAGTTGGTCTAACCAACCCAGGTAATATTGGTGCCGATGTTTGTCACCTCAACTTACACAAAACATTCGCTATTCCACACGGCGGTGGTGGCCCTGGTATGGGTCCAATTGGAGTGGCAGCTCACTTAGCACCTTTCTTGCCAAGTAACCCACTGATCACAACAGGAGGAGCAAAGCCAATTCATGCCATTTCAGCTGCGCCTTACGGTTCTGCGCTCATCTTGACCATTTCTTATGCCTACATCAAAATGCTAGGTGCCGAAGGCTTACGCCGTTCTACTGAGGTGGCCATTTTAAATGCCAATTACATTGCAGCGCGCTTGAAGGGTCATTATGATATCCTTTATACTGGTGCCAACGGAACAGTAGCCCACGAAATGATCCTCGACTGCCGCGACTTCAAGAAAACGGCAGACGTCGAAGTAGCCGATATGGCCAAGCGTCTCATTGACTTCTGTTTCCATGCGCCAACGGTTTCTTTCCCAGTGGCTGGTACCCTCATGATTGAGCCTACAGAGTCTGAAGACAAAGAAGAACTTGACCGTTTCTGTGATGCCATGATCAAAATTCGTGAAGAAATTCGCGAAATCGAAAATGGCCATGCTGACAAGCAAAACAACTTGCTTAAAAATGCACCGCATACCGCCGATTGCATCATCAACCGCAACTGGACTTATCCATATGCACCGCAAGAAGCAGCTTATCCATTGCCTTACTTACTTGACGCTAAGTATTGGGCGCCAGTGCGTCGCGTAGACAACGCCTTCGGAGACCGCAATTTGGTTTGTAGCTGCCCAAGCGTTGAAAGTTATGCCCATATTCAGGACTAAATGAAACTTGATATCCTTGCTTTTGGTGCCCACCCCGATGACGTCGAACTCTCTGCGGCGGGCACCTTATTGCACTATGTTGCGCAAGGAAAAAGTGTCGGTATCGTCGACCTCACAGAAGGTGAACTAGGCACCCGAGGCTCTGTAGAGTCTCGCTATGACGAAGCGGCTGAAGCGGCCAAAATTATTGGCATTAGCACGCGTACCAACCTGCGCATGCCTGACGGCTTTTTTGAGCTCAATCAGGCCAATCTGCTCAAAATCATAGAGCAAATACGTTTGCACCAACCAGAAATTGTATTAGCCAATGCACTCTCGGACCGTCATCCGGATCACGGCCGCGGCGGAAAATTGGTGGCTGAAGCTTGTTTTTTAGCAGGCCTGAGAAAAATACATACTGCCCATAATGGCGTATCGCAAGAGCCACACAGACCACGCTTGGTACTACATTACATTCAAGATTTTCAGCTCGAGCCTTCTGTCGTGTTTGATGTCACACCTTATTTAGAGCAAAAATTAAATTGCATCAAAGCCTACAAAACACAGTTTTTTGATCCTGCATCTCAAGAACCCAACACACCCATCTCTGGTGAATTATTCTTTGATTTTCTGAAAGGACGCATGCAAGAAATGGGAAGACCCGCAGGCCTCGATTTCGCCGAAGGTTTTGTCATTAACAGACGTTTTGCTGTTACCGATTTATTTGAGTTGAAATGATCATTTGAAAGTTTGAGTTCTTCAAAGGACATTCATTCAAATTTTTCAACGTCAAAACATTACGCAATCAATATCCCGTAACTTTTCCTTTGTCTACTGCCGGTATACCGTTTGTCATCCAGCTTGGTGCTGCCGTGTTCATGAGGTAGTGGTCAAAGAACTGACGCATTCTGATGGAGAGGTCATATTTGTTGGCCAGTTTGGTGAGGTTGTGGTCGTCAGCGTTGTAATTGAGCATCCAGCATGGCTTGCCCAAACGACGCATCCCATTATACAACTCTAGACCTTGATACCAAGGCACGGCACCATCCTGGTCATTGGCCATTATAAGGAGCGGCGTTTGTACCTTTGGCAAATGAAAGAGCGGTGAGTTTTCTATATACAATTCTGGTTTTTCCCAAATTGTTGCCCCAATTCTACTTTGCGTAGATTCATACTGAAATTGTCTATTGAGCCCGCTGCCCCAACGGATACCGCCATAAGCTGAGAACATATTGCCGACAGGTGCACCCGCCATAGCGGCAGCATAACGGTTGGTCATGGTAATGAGCATAGCAGTTTGGTAACCACCCCAACTTTGGCCCTGTAAACCCATTCTTTTTGAATCAATTGGATAGATTTTAAGCAAATGATCGGTGGCACTCATGATGGCGTTGTAGGCACCTTTAGCGGGTTTTCCGGGTTCATATCTGATGTCCGGCACAAAGACTAAATAACCGCCACTCGCATATTCTGTGGGGTTGATGATGCTTGCAGATGGTTTCGGGGCTTGGTAATTGTGCAAGTTATCTGAATTGAGTTCGTAGTAATAGAATAGCAAAGGGTATTGTTTTGTAGGGTCGTAATTGGCGGGTTTGTAAAGTAAACCTTGCAACTGTTGCCCGTCAAGCGCCTTCCAACTCACAAGTTCCACCGTGGCCCAATTGTATTTTTGTTGTTGTGGATTTGCCACAGATATGCGCTGCCCTTGGTTCCAATTGGCGTCCTTGACAAGAATTAAATCAGGGTAGGTGGCTACATCCATTTTGCGCAGCATATAAATGTTGCTTTTTTCTGCTTTACCGAGACTAGCAATTCTTTGAGCACCTTCAAATTGTAAGCTCAGCCCCCCGTTTTGTGTGTAAGCGTAAAGCAATTCATTCTTGTTCGATTTGCGCAGGCCAATAAAGTAACCCTCTTCAAGTGTCACCCATAAAGAGTCATAGTTAAAGCGTTCAAAGCGCAGTTCAATTTTTTCCTTGTTGGCCATTTCGTTTGAAAGTGACACAAGCTTTTTACTTGCAACTTCATAGGCCCAGCAATCAAATTCAGACTGAAAATAGACGGATTCAGCATTTTTACCATAGCCAATAAAACCAATAGGTCCAGCTTCCATAGGTTGTCCATTGAGGTCTTCTTCCCAACGGATATCTTTTCGGGTGCAATTCATACACACGCTACTTTGTTTTTCAATGTCAAGCAAGATCCATTTTTGCCCAGAAGAAGTATAATATGAAAAATAGCGGCCATCTGCCGAAAGTTCACCCGTGTAAGCAAGCGCCTTTCCGATTAGGGTGCTTTTTCCCGTTTCTATTTCAATGCGATAAAAATCGGCTTTATTTGGTGCCTTCCATTGCGCTTCAATTAAATACGGATTTGGGTTAGTAGCTAATAAATAAGCGCCTACTTTTTTCGGATCAAGTTGAATGTCAAGGCTATCTGAGCCAAGTTTCTGAAGGCGTTGGGTATTTAAATTGTAGGCGTATAATGTACTTTTTTTGAGATCTTGTCCTTTACGCAAAAGTTGTTGGGCCTGTAGTCTGGTATCTTGGTAATGCCAGATATCCAAGTTTACTTTTTCACTTTCTGTGAGCGTATCTTTTTGTTCGAACTGACGCGCGGCTACACCAAAAAACAAATAGTTACCATCATGACTAAATTTTGGAGCTCTTCCTGCCGCTACCTGCTGAAAGTCACCTTTTGGTGTTTTTTCAAAGTCTAAAGAATCGCCAAAAATATTGGTTTCTTGGCTGCTGAGTTTGTAGAGCGCTAACTTGTAATTCTTGATTTTAGTGGTATCGGTACTAAACAAGAAGGCGAGTTGCTGTGAATTCGAACTCCAGGTTAAATCTTGCACCATAGGTTGGGTTTCAAAAGCCTTCATCAAACTTAGATTAGCAGTTTGATAAATCTTGACTTCCATGGAGTCAAGCTTTGCTTTTCTTTGCTGAATGACGGCAATTTTTGTTCCGTCAGGGCTGAGTGCAAACTGGGTAATACTGTCTAAAAATGCTGTTTGTATTTTGCCTTGCTGATAGATTTCCAAACGAAAACCATCGGTTTTAAAAGGGTTTGCTATGGGTGCAGTTGGTTCTTTTTTCCAGAATAGCAGTTTATCCCATTTTGAAGGCTCGACCTTTTCAATTTTGGGTGCAGCTACTTCGTGTAGGACTGCTAAAACGGGTGCTTCTTCGGCAAGTTGACGCTGTTTGAGTTTGCTAATTTTGATGAGGCTGTCTTTAGCAACATGATAGATGAACAAAGAATCTTTGGGCCATTTCTTTTTGTCAATTTTATTGAGTTCGAGCTTGCGCAAGGTATCGTA
>JBILTD010000135.1:0-5120 GCA_044371695.1 Crocinitomicaceae bacterium
TCCAAGCGCTGAATTTTCAAGCTCGGTTGTTCAGGGCTGCGAAGATCTCAGCGTTACTTTTCAAAATACTTCTACCCAGTGGGATACCTACCTTTGGGATTTCGGCAACGGCGACACCAGCTCAGTGATTTTCAATCCGGTTGTGGTTTTTGAAAATCCGGGCACCTATGAAGTTAATTTATTTGTTACCGACAGCGTTTGCCTCATTACCGACACCGCCCAAATTCAAATTTTAGTGCTCGATTCGTTACTACTTAACTTAAACGACACCATCAGTCTTTGCAGTTCGGCGCCTTATTTGCTAACGGCCCAAACCTTTGGAACCGCTAATCAATTTATTTGGTCAACGCAGCCCAACTTGAATCCGCCACTCAATAATCCACAAGATTCCACAGCACTTATCACTCAAAATGGTTGGTATTATTGTCAAGTTAGTAATGGTTTATGCACCGCTTTTGACTCCGTTTTTGTGCAGTTTGATACACCACTGCAAGCTTCGTTTAGCATTGCTGATACCATTGGTTGTGCACCTCTAGTTGTGCAAATTCAAAACAGCTCAAGCACCACCACCTCTTTTCTTTGGAATTTTGGCAATGGGGTAGTAGATAGTCTTACTTTTGAGCCAACCCTGACCTATACTCAGCCCGGAATTTATCAAATATCTTTACAGATTTCAGATTCCATTTGTCAAGGTGCAGCTTCGTATGCTGTTCAAATTAATGTTGGCCCGTCAATTGCAGTTACTGCGCCAATTGATTTATTGTTATGTAGCTCTATAGACACCACGTTAATCCCAACAATTACAGGTTCACCGAGCGCTGTTCTTTGGTCCTCGAACAATAATTTTTCAGATACACTTAATTTGAACGGGAGCCCTAATCTTGAACTTATAGACCCGCAAAACGCTTGGTATTATGTCGAGGTAAGTTCTGCTTATTGTTCTGCAACTGATAGTGTTTTAATTAGCATCCAAGCTCAAGATTTAGAGGTAGAGTCCCCTTCATTAATTTGCGTCGAGGTTCCTTTTGTAGCCAGTATTTTCCCGAACCCGAATTTTCAGCAGATCACTTGGTCGCCGGCAAGTGTTATCCAGTCAGGGCAGGGGCAGCCAACTGTTACGGTTGCCTTATCGGCGCCACAATATTTGTATGTCACGGTCGAAACCGCACAAAATTGTATCATTCAAGATTCAGTATTTGTAAATGTATCTTCACTCAACCCGCTAAGCGTTGTTGCCAACGCGAATCCGCTTGTTATTTTACCCAACACCAGCACCCAACTTTTGGGTCAGCCAACGGGTGCCTACACCTACAACTGGTCACCTTCCCAAAACTTGAGCTCAGCTACTACTCAAAATCCAACGGCTTTGCTCGATCAAACAACGCTGTTTACACTGACTGTTTCAGATGGGCTTTGCTCGGGTTCAGATACAGTTTTAGTCAAGGTTTATGATAGTATTTGCCAAGAGCCATTTGTCTATATTCCAAATGCGTTTTCTCCAAATAAAGACGGCAGCAATGATAAATTGTATGTCCGCGGGCAGTACATCTTTGAATTCGTTTTTAGGGTTTATGACCGCTGGGGAGAACTCGTCTGGGAAACAAGTAATATTAACGATGGTTGGGATGGTACGTATCGCGGAAAATTGCTAGACCCTGATGTCTATGATTATTACTTACAAGTCACCTGTATCGGCGGGCTAGAAAATATCATCAAAGGAAACATTACACTTATTCGTTAAGCATGAAAAAAATCATCACTAAGAAATCCGAGCAATTTTTAGAAAATTACCTCAATAATGCCAGCCCAACGGGCTTTGAAACCTCAGGACAACAAATGTGGCTCGATTACCTCAAGCCTTACATCGACGACTATATCACCGATGCTTATGGTTCTGTAGCGGGCATCATCAATCCAGGGATGCCTTATAAAGTAGTCATTGAGGCACACGCTGATGAGATTTCTTGGTTTGTTCATTATATCACCAAAGATGGTTTTATTTATTTACGCCGCAATGGAGGCTCAGACCACATGATTGCTCCGTCAAAGCGCGTCAATATTCATACCGATAAGGGGCCTGTGAAGGCTGTTTTTGGTTGGCCGGCTATTCATATGCGCCAGCAAAAAGAAGAGACCCCAAGCATGAAAAATATTTTCTTGGACTGCGGTTGCTCGAGTAAAGAAGAAGTAGAGGCACTTGGGGTTCATGTTGGCTGTGTAGCTACTTTTGAAGATGAATTTATGGTCTTGAATCAGACCAAGTATGTCGGCAGAGCGCTCGATAACCGAGTAGGTGGCTTCATGATAGCAGAAGTTGCCCGCTTATTAAAAGAAAACAAAAAGAAATTGCCGTTCTCTTTGTATGTGGTCAATTCAGTTCAAGAGGAAATTGGACTTCGCGGAGCCGAAATGATGGCGCACCGCATCAAACCCGATCTTGCACTCATTACAGATGTTTGCCACGACACCGCAACGCCAATGGTCGATAAAATAGAAAATGGAGACCAACAAGGCGGAAAAGGACCTGTATTGACTTATGGCCCGGCTGTTCAAAATAATTTCCTGAAACAAATCATAGCTGCTGCTCAAAAAGCCAAAATTCCGTTTCAGCGCGCAGCTGTTTCTCGTTCAACAGGCACCGACACCGACGCTTTTGCATACTCAAATGAAGGGGTAACAAGTGCACTTATTTCCTTGCCTTTGCGCTATATGCACACCACTGTTGAAATGGTAGAAAAGTCAGATGTAGAAAATTGTATCCGCTTGATCTATGAAACTTTGTTGAGCGTTAAAAGCGGTCAGGACTTCAGAAGTATCAAATAGAAATTTGATTTTAGCTATTGCAACACGATTTGCAAATCTTCCAATTCAATGACATCACCAGCGATGAGTTTGGCACGTTTACGCAGCTCTACTTCACCGTTGCGAATGATCAAACCCTCTTCAACAATTGCTTTTGCATGCCCACCAGTTTCAGCGATGCCCATGGCCTTAAGCAGGCCAATGAGTTCGATGTAATCTCCGTTTATTTGAAAAGTCTGTTTCATTTATTTGGCTTTGAGCTCCATTGCCTTTAAGGTATTCATCATTAAAGAGGCAATGGTCATTGGGCCAACACCACCTGGTACTGGTGAAATAAAACTAGTTTTTGGCGATACTTCATCAAACTTGACATCACCCACCAAACGCCAGCCACGCTCACGTGTAGCATCGTCTACGCGGGTCGTACCGACATCAATAATGACGGCACCTTCCTTGACCATATCAGCCGTTACGAAGTTGGGCTTGCCAATAGCGGCAATTAATATATCTGCCTCACGACAAAGTGCTTTGATATTTTTTGTTTTGGAATGCGCTAAGGTTACGGTGCAATTACCCGGATTGGTATTGCGCGCAAGCATGATAGAAAGGGGAGTTCCAACAATGTTGCTTCGGCCCAAAATAACACAATTTTTACCTTCAGTTTCAATATTGTTTCGGCGCATAAGCTCCATGATACCGGCAGGTGTGGCAGGTAAAAAACCAGGTAAATTCAAGATCATGTTACCTAAGTTGCGCGGATGAAAACCGTCGACATCTTTTTTAGGGTCAATGGCCTGCGTGATTTTGAGTTCATCGATGTGCTTAGGAAGCGGAAGCTGAACAATAAAACCATCGATGCTGCGGTCTTCGTTTAAGCTCTGGACCTTTTCAAGTAATATATCTTCAGGGACGGTTTCGTCGTATCTAATTAGGGTGCTTTCAAACCCAATGGCTTCACAGGCCTTCACTTTGGAAGTAACGTAAGATACTGATCCACCGTCGTTACCAACTAAAATTGCCGCTAAGTGTGGTATCTTTTTACCTTCTTGTTTTCTGACTTGAACTGCTGCTGCGAGTTCGGCTTGAATTTGGGCTGCGGTGGCTTTTCCGTCGAGTAACTTCATCTGAAAATTTTTGCAAAGATACAAAGAAGCAATGAGGGTGCAAATCCCGTATCTTTGTTAGAAATTACAATTCATGAAGCAGTTTATCGTTGCCTTATTTTTCTTGCCTCAATTGGCTTTTTCTCAATTGCAGTATCAAGGATCAGAATTGGGGCTTGAGCCCTATATCGGTTTTTCAAATGTGGGTGGTGCCCTCGGAGGTGAACTCAAATACGCAGCACGCTTGTCCGAAAATTTGTTAGTTGGTCCGTCATTTCGTGTTCAGCGCATATGGTCAAATAACTTAGGTATTCAGAGCCAAATGACTACTTGGGGTGGAGGTGCATTTGCGCACTTGCGCTATCAAGAGAAAATATTTGGTGGTGTTGAATTCCAATACCTTAAAAGTCCGTTTAGCTTTGCAAACCCATTAGAAGTAGTTAAGCCTTGGTCTGCCAATTTGATGGTTGGCGGTGGTTTTTACCTCAAGCTTGGAGAGAAATTCAGAATTAATGCAGCACTTTTCTATGATGTTATCAATGCACCAAATAGCCCATTTCGCAGCAGTTATACTTTTCAAATAAAAAATGAGTACGGACAGGTTGTTCGCATTCTCCCAATTATCTACAGAATTACTTTCTTTATTCCCCTCGATTAATAATAATGAAAATAGGCATTGTACTATACCCAACCTTTGGAGGCAGTGGCGTTGTGGCTACAGAACTCGGCAAAGCACTTGCGGCAAAGGGTCATCAGGTTCATTTTATAACTTACTCTCAACCTGTGCGTTTGGGTTCCTTCCGCGAAAATATTTTCTACCACGAAGTATCAATCACAGACTACCCCTTATTTGATTTTCAGCCCTACGAGACGCAATTGGCCAGTAAAATGGTCGATGTTGTCAAGTATGAAGGGCTAGATATTTTACATGTACATTATGCCATACCGCATGCATCAGCGGCTTTTATGGCCCAGCAAATACTGCGTGCAGAAGGCATTCAAATTCCCTTTGTAACGACCCTTCACGGCACCGACATCACGCTTGTCGGAAAAGATCCTTCTTTTGAACCTGTCATTACCTTTTGTATCAATCAATCTAATGCCGTTACTGCAGTTTCTGAAAGTTTAAAGCGCGACACCTTGGCACACTTTAAAGTGACCAACGAGATTCAAGTGATTGCCAATTTTGTACCGCCTTTACCTCTTGACTCTGAT
>JBILTD010000015.1:0-15541 GCA_044371695.1 Crocinitomicaceae bacterium
CGGGTGTAGCTGCTGGTACTTCAGTTATTACTTATACCATAACTGGTAATGGTGGTTGTGCCAATGCAACAACTACAGCAACAGTTACTGTAACAGCTGCGCCTTCTGCAGGTACGATCTCTGGTACTACTGCTATCTGTTCTAACGGAACTTCAACATTAAGCTCTTCTGTAACTGGTGGTGCTTGGTCTTCAGCAACAACTGCTGTGGCAACCATCAACGCTTCTACTGGTGCAGTTACGGGTGTAAGTGCTGGTACTTCAGTCATTACTTATACCATAACTGGTAATGGTGGTTGTGCAAATGCCACAACTACAGCAACAGTTACTGTTACAGCTGCGCCTTCTGCTGGTACGATCTCTGGTACAACAGCTATCTGTTCTAACGGAACTTCAACTTTAAGCTCTTCTGTAACTGGTGGTGCTTGGTCTTCAGCAACACCTGCTGTGGCAACCATCAACGCTTCTACTGGTGCAGTTACGGGTGTAGCTGCTGGTACTTCAGTTATTACTTATACCATAACTGGTAATGGTGGTTGTGCCAATGCAACAACTACAGCAACAGTTACTGTAACAGCTGCGCCTTCTGCAGGTACGATCTCTGGTACAACAGCTATCTGTTCTAACGGAACTTCAACATTAAGCTCTTCTGTAACTGGTGGTGCTTGGTCTTCAGCAACAACTGCTGTGGCAACCATCAACGCTTCTACTGGTGCAGTTACTGGTGTAAGTGCTGGTACTTCAGTCATTACTTATACTATAACTGGTAATGGTGGTTGTGCCAATGCAACAACTACAGCAACAGTTACTGTAACGGCTGCGCCTTCTGCCGGTACAATCTCTGGTACTACTGCTATCTGTTCTAACGGAACTTCAACTTTAAGCTCTTCTGTAACTGGCGGTGCTTGGTCTTCAGCAACAACTGCTGTGGCAACCATCAACGCTTCTACTGGTGCAGTTACGGGTGTAAGTGCTGGTACTTCAGTTATTACTTATACCATAAATGGTACGGGTGGTTGTGCCAATGCAACAACTACAGCAACAGTTACTGTTACAGCTGCGCCTTCTGCCGGTACAATCTCTGGTACTACTGCTATCTGTTCTAACGGAACTTCAACTTTAAGCTCTTCTGTAACTGGCGGTGCTTGGTCTTCAGCAACAACTGCTGTGGCAACCATCAACGCTTCTACTGGTGCAGTTACGGGTGTAAGTGCTGGTACTTCAGTCATTACTTATACCATAACTGGTAATGGTGGTTGTGCAAATGCAACAACTACAGCAACAGTTACTGTAACAGCTGCGCCTTCTGCCGGAACAATCTCTGGTATACAAGCCATTTGTGCAGGTTCTAATACTACATTCACTTCAACAGTTCCAGGTGGTGCTTGGACATCATCTAATTCGGCAATTGCTACAGTAAATTCATCAGGAGTAATTAATGGATTAGTTGCTGGTAATGCAACCATAACTTATACTATAACTGGTACTGGTGGTTGTGCTGATTCATCAGCTACAAGAACCGTTACTGTTACAGCTTTACCATCCATTCCTACAGCTACCGCAACACAACCAACTTGTGCGGTGACTACAGGTACCATTACCTTCGCTACGCAAGCAGGTGTTCAGTATTCAGTTGGTGGAGCTTACCAAGCTAGTAACTCATTTGCTTCATTGGCTTCAGGTACATACCCAATTTCAGTAAGAAATATTGCTAATAATTCTTGTATTACAACTGGAACATCAATTACGCTCAACGCTGCGCTTGGTGCACCTGCTGCGCCGACTGCTTCCGTGACTGCGCAACCAACTTGTGCGGTACAAACCGGAACACTTACTGTTACTGCGCCGACAGGGGCTTTAGAATATGCAGTGAATGGTGGAACGTATCAGTCAGGTTTGACTTTTGCTGGACTCACGCCAGGGGTATACAACGTGACTGTCAGAAGAACTGCTGACAACACTTGTGTCTCAAGTGCTACAGCTTTAACCGTGAATGCAGTTCCAACTCCTCCTACAACACCAACAGCTACAGCAACACAACCAACATGTGCGGTGACTACAGGTACAATTACTTTTGCTACACAAACAGGTGTTCAGTATTCAGTAGGTGGTGCTTACCAAGCTGGTAACTCATTTGCTACCTTGGCTGCAGGTACATATCCAATTTCAGTAAGAAATATTGCTGATAACACTTGTATCACGACAGCTACATCAATTACACTCAACGCTGCGCTTGGTGCACCTGCTGCGCCGACTGCTTCCGTGACTGCGCAACCCGTTTGTGGAACTCCGACAGGAACAATCGTAGTAACGGCACCGACAGGGGCTTTAGAATATGCCTTAAACGCAGGAACATATCAATCAGGATTAACATTTGCAAGTGTTGCGCCTGGCACCTATAACGTGACGGTCAGAAGAACTGCTGATATTACTTGTATTTCAACTGCAACTGTACTTACTGTGAATCCTGTTCCGAACTGTATTCCTGTAGCTAACAACGATGCTACAACTACGCCGGAGGACACTCCAGTAACTTTGAATCTTGTTTCAAATGATACAGATCAAGATGGTACCATCAATGCAACAAGCGTGGATTTAGATCCGGCTACAGCAGGTATCCAGTCTTCATTTACAAATGCACAAGGTACATGGACAGTACTTGCCGGAGTACTAAGCTTCAACCCAACGCTGAACTACTTTGGTTCTGCAAGTATCACTTACACCGTCAATGACAACTTAGGTGCGACATCAAATGCGGCCACAGTAAATATTACTGTAACTCCGGTGAATGATGCACCAGTAGCCACTAACAATACTGCTACAACCAATGAAGATACACCAGCCATTCTCAATATCACTACTAACGATACAGATGTTGACGGAACGATTGATGTGAATTCTGTTGACCTCGATCCAACAACACCGGGACAGCAGACAAGTCTTAGCACAACTGCCGGAGTATTCTCTGTTAATGCCGGAGTTTTGACATTCTATCCTGCAGCTAACTACAATGGCCCTGCTTCTGTTACTTACACCGTAAACGACAACAGTGGTGCTACTTCTAATGTGGCTACTGTCAGCATAACCGTAACACCAGTTAACGATGCGCCAATTGCCAACAACGACCTCGCTTCAACGAACGAAGATGCACCAGTTGTGATCAATGTGTTGGGTAATGATACTGATATTGAAGGACTCAACATTGGTTCTGTAACGATCACGGTTCAGCCAACTAACGGTACCGTGAGTGTGAACCCTACTACAGGTGCTATTACATTTACACCTGCACCAAACTTCTTCGGTACTACAACTTTCACTTACCAAGTATGTGATAACGGTACGCCAGCGTTATGCGACGATGCAGTTGTAACGATTACAGTTAACAGTGTCAACGACGCACCAGTTGCCAACAATGACGTTGCTACTACTACAGAGGACACGCCAGTACTCATCAATGTATTGCAGAATGACACCGACCTTGAAGGTATCAACCCAGCAAGTGTAACAATTACCGTTGCGCCTGCAAACGGAACAGTTACAGTTAACCCAATCACGGGTCAGCTTACATTTAACCCAGCACCTAACTTCTTTGGCACAACTACTTTCACATACCAAGTTTGTGACAATGGTACACCAGTGCTTTGTGATGATGCTACGGTTACTGTAACAGTTAGCCCAGTGAATGATGCGCCTGTAGCCAACAATGACAACGCTACAACAGCTGAAGATACGCCAGTGAACATTGCTGTTCTAACAAACGATACTGACATTGACGGAACACTTTCAGCTGCAACAATTGACCTCAACCCTAGCTTACCGGGCATTCAAACAACGGTAACCAATGGCATGGGAACTTGGACAGTTATTGGTGCTCAGGTTCAGTTTGTGCCAGCCTTGAATTTCAATGGTACAGCCTTCCAACCTTATGTTGTCAGTGACAACAATGGCTTGGTATCTAACATTGCCATGATCACTGTTACTGTTACAGCTGTAAACGACGCACCTGTTGTTGACGACGACGTTGCGAACTGCGCTTACAACACAAGTGTAACAGGAGACCTAATTGATGCGGGTGATTTTGATATCGATGGAACCACACTTTATGCGAATACAAACCCTGTTTCTGGACCAAACCACGGTACAATTGTCATCAACCCTGACGGAACATACACTTACATCCCAGATAACTTCTATGTGGGTACAGATGTAGTTGTCGTTTCAGTTTGTGACCAAGGATTGCCTTTGCCTGGTATTTGCGTTAACGATACACTCGTAATTACTGTAAACCCTTGTACGGCAAATGACCCTATCCAAGACTGTGACAATGATGGTTTAACCAACGCTCAAGAATTAGCACTTGGTACAGATCCATTTAACCCTGATTCTGATGGTGATGGCGTACTTGATGGAACAGAAGTAGCCGACGGAACCAACCCAGCTAACCCTTGTTCTTTGATCTTTGCAAGCCAAACAGTTGCACCAAATACAGCTTGGTTGAACCTTGACTGTGACAACGATGGCCTTACAAACGGACAAGAATTGGCACTAGGTACAGATCCATTGAACCCAGATTCTGACGGTGACGGCGTTCCAGACGGCGTTGAAGTAGCCGATGGCACAAACCCTAATAACCCTTGTTCATTGATCTTTGCTAATCAGTCTTTGACGCCAAGTGTATCTTGGATGGGCTTAGATTGTGACAGCGACGGCCTCAGCAATGGTACTGAAATCAACCTCGGAACTGATCCATTTAACCCTGACTCTGATGGCGATGGCGTTCTTGACGGAACTGAAGTTGCAGACGGAACAAACCCTTCTGACCCTTGTTCATTAGTATTGGCAAGCCAAACAGTTGCTGTCAGTTCAACATGGGGTGCATTAGATTGTGATAACGATGGTCTCAGCAACGATATAGAAGTAACTACCGCAACTAACCCATTCAATCCAGATTCTGATGGTGATGGCGTACTTGACGGCACTGAAGTTGCGGATGGCACTAACCCTACTGACCCTTGTTCATTGATTTTAGCAAGTCAAAATACGACTCCAACTACTGCTTGGGAAAATCTTGACTGTGACAACGACGGCTTAACTAACGGAACTGAAGTTGACCTTGGTTCAGACCCGAATAATCCAGATACAGACGGCGATGGTGTTCCAGACAATACAGAAGTTCAAGAAGGAACCAACCCAGCTAACCCTTGTGATTACAATCTAGCGAGTCAAACCATGTCGCCAAGTGCCACTTGGGCAAGTTTAGACTGCGATGGCGATGGTGTAACTAATGGAACTGAGGTTACCAATGGCAATGACCCAACTGACCCTTGTGATCCGTTTGTAGAAGGTGTAAATTGCGACCTCATTATTGAGGTACCTGAAGCCTTCTCACCTGATGGCGATGGTGTGAACGAAACATTGATCATCGAAGGACTTGAAAATATCGACGGTGTTTCAATCGCCATCTTTAACCGTTGGGGTAACGAAGTATTCAGCGCAAACCCTTATAACAACGATTGGAATGGTACTTCTCAAAGTAATTTGAATGTCGGAGGTGATGAACTCCCTACAGGTACTTATTTCTATATCCTTGATACGCAAACAACAAAATATGGTGTGCTTAAAGGTTACATCTATCTCAAACGCTAAGCAATAAAACTGACAGAGCAATGAAAAATAAAATCTTATATATCATCCTTGCGAGCACATGTGTTTTTAGTGCTAAAGCGCAACAAGAGGCTCATTTTACACAATTTGCCGATAACCAATTATTTGTCAACCCAGCATATGCAGGTAGCAATGAAATTCTGAACGCGACTGTCCTACACAGACAACAATGGGTCGGATTCACGGGCGCCCCGCAAACATCTACATTCAGTATGCATTCACCGCTTTCTTATGAAAGTGTTGGTTTGGGAGTAACGATGGTAAGCGATCAGATCGGGCCATTGAGCCAAAATATGATTTACGGTGATTTTTCTTATACCTTAAGGTTTAACAATCAGACCAAATTAGCTTTTGGTTTGAAAGCCGGTGTGAATGTCATCAATATCAATTCAAGTGAGCTAACCACAACAACTGCTAACGACCCTAACCTGATGAAAGATGTGCGCAACCAAGTCAATCCGAATCTTGGCTTTGGTGTTTATTATCATTCAAAAAACTGGTTTTTCGGTGCGAGTACACCAAAAATCTTCGAGAGCAGCTATGACGGCACAAGCTTAAATATTGAAAAGCGTCACTTCTTTGTGAATGCCGGAACCGTATTAAAGGCGAGCCCTAGCTTGAAATTACGCCCAATGATTCAGGCCAAATTTACTGAAGGAGCCCCTTTGAGTTTAGATGCAGCCATGACCGCCATTGTTCAAGAAAAAGTATTTATTGGCGCCATGTACCGCCTAAATTCTGCAGGTGGTTTATTTGTACAATATCAACTTGCCCCAACTTTCAGAATTGGAGTCGGTACTGAAATCGGGCTCACTGAAATTCGCAAATATAACGACGGTACTTTTGAATTGATGTTGAGCTATGACCTAGCAAAAAGCAAGTCAGGAATTAAATCACCAAGATACTTTTAAGCAAAACCATGAAAAATTTATTCATTCTATTTATTCTATTCAATGCTGGTTTGGCTTTTTCTCAAAGTGGTCAACTCGCTAAAGGAAATTTCTATTTTGACAAAGAGGGTTATTTTGAAGCGATTACATGCTATGAGCGCGTCTTAGGTTCAGAATTTGACAGTCCTGAAATGCAAAAGAAACTGGCATATTCTTACAATTTCTGTGGTCAATTTGATAAAGCCGAAAAACTTTACAAAAAACTCATTGGTCAAAAAGCTGATGCACAATTACTATATGAATTAGGCTATTGTTTGGCGCGTCAAAACAAACAAGATGAAGCCAATGCTTATTTCCAGCAATTTGCAGCTGTAAGCCCTACAGATAAAAGAGCGCAACTTTTCTTAAAAGACCCAGGTTATTTAGCCAAGTTAATGGCTGCTGAGCCGCATTTTAAAATTGCAAAAACCGCCCTTAATACGGATCATGCAGATTTTGGTGTGTATCCAATTCCAGGGCGTAATGAAGCTATGATTGTGAGTTCAAGACGTTTTTCTTATTGGGGAAATCCAAGATGGGCTGGCGATAACGACCAGTTTTTGGATCTCTACACCATCGAACTTGTTAAAGACAAAACCGATAACGCACCTAGATACATTCAAAAACCCTTGAACTCAGGAATGCATGAGGGGCCAGCATGTTTCAGTGCCGATGGACAGGTTATGTATTTTACTGCAGACAACCGTACAGCCAATCAAGCAGGGATTGTTAACCTCAAAATTTACCGTGCTTACTGGAAAAACGGTATCTGGACCGACCGTCAAGAGTTACCAATAAACAGCGATGCCTATTCAAACGGTCACCCTGTACTTAGTGCAGACGGCAAAACACTTTACTTTGTATCTGATCGTCCGGGTGGCTTTGGTGGTTCTGATATTTACAGTGTAGTTGTTGATGCCAACGGTAAATTCGGGGCTGTCAAGAATTTAGGTTCAAATGTGAATACAGAAGGTGACGAAATGTTTCCTTGGGTTGTAAATGACCTCTTTTTCTTTGCCAGCAACGGACGCCCAGGTTTTGGGGGTCTTGACATTTTTGTGGCGCCTATTGAATTAGAAGTGGCGGCTGTCAATGCTGGAGCAGTAATTAATACTCAGGCCGATGATTTTGCAGTAAGTTTCTTTGACAATTCGAACTTAGGTTTTGTAGCCTCTAACCGCACGGGTGGTCAAGGTGGTGATGATATCTACGGAATTGAACTTATTAAAGCTTTTGTTTTCCCTATTTCCTTCAAAGGAACAGCTATGGATGCTCAAAGTGGGGCAATCATGGCAGGTGCTACTGTCGTCATCAAAGATGACGCTGGTGTTGTTATTGCAACACTTACAGCCGATGAAAAAGGACAGTTCAATACGACACTTGATCCAGGAAAATCTTACACGGTTGAAGTCAGTAAAGAAAACTTTAAAGGCAGCTCAAAAACAATTGCCATTGCAGAAAAAGCGAAGGCTTACCAAGAGGTATTTAAACTTGAGAAGCAACCAGAATTCATGCTACAACTGTTGCTTACCAATGCGCAAACCAAAAGCGTTATTTCGGGTGCTCAAATCGTCATTAAAGATTTGAATACAAAAGCGGTTTTATTTAGCAATACTACAGACCAAGCTGGTACCTGGCAACAAGCCCTTGAGGACATGAAAGTAGGAACTACGCTTGCTTATGAAATTTCTTTGGCTTGCTCAGGTTATTTAGCCAAAACATTGACTTACCAAGAACAAATCAACAAGGAAGGCATCATTGCCCTGCACGAGAAATTAAATGTTGCATTAACTCCTGTTGCTGTAGGTGGTGACCTCGCCAAAACACTCGGCATCAAACCTATCTACTTTGACCTTGGAAAGTACAATATTCGCAAAGATGCAGCGGTTGAACTCGATAAAATTGTCAAGGTCATGAACGAGAACCCAACAATGGTGATTGAACTTGGATCACACACTGACTGCCGCAGTAGCGTTAAATTCAACGAAACGCTTTCAGCAAATCGTGCAAAAGCATCTGCTGCCTACATTAAACAACGCATCAGTAGTCCAGAACGCATCTACGGAAAAGGATACGGCGAATCTAGACTTTTGAATGATTGTGGCTGTGAAGGAACTGTTAAGTCAACTTGTACAGAAGCTGAACACCAACTCAACAGAAGAACTGAATTCATCATCATCAAAATGTAAGTTGCTGTAAAAAATATGAAAAGCCCTTTCACAAGGGCTTTTTTTATGCCAAATAATTTGTTAAGCGCTTATCAGCTCTTGTAATCTTTCTTTGAGATATGGCGCTTTTGACAAGATAAGGTTCAAACGAAATGCGCATTGCAGGTCCATTTGATTGGAAAGAATTTCAACATCTTCTTTCTTCAGAAAAGACATCACTTTAGGCATCTGCTCATAAGAACAGGTCAATTCAAAAAGCTCCATTTCTTCCTTTTCAATGATTTGTGCATTTTCCAATGCTGCCTTGGCTGCAGTTTTATAGGCAGTGATCAGACCACCAACTCCTAGGTTGGTTCCTCCATAATAACGAACAACTGCAATCAAAATATTGGTAAGTTCAAAAGCTTGAATTTGCCCTAAGATCGGTGGGCCAGCTGAATTAGAAGGTTCTCCATCGTCAGACGAGCGGTATAATTTTAAGTCTGCTCCTAATCTAAATGCCGAACAAACATGCACTGCCAAATGGTGTTCTTTACGCTTTTGTGCAATAAAGGCTTTGACTTCATCTTCAGACGCAACAGGCACGGCGAAGGCCAAAAATTTAGAGCCTTTTTCTTTGTAAAAACCCTCTGATATTGCTTGAATAGTTCTGAATACAGCCACATTGTAAAATTAAGCCGTTTATGGTTACTTTTGAAGTATGAAGCTCCTTTACTTTTTAAGTATCTTTTTACTACTTGGACTTTTTTCTTGTGGTGACGATCCTATCGTACCACCTGCTCCAAGCGGGCCACAGCAATACGGAGTGCCGCTTGCTTCTGTTCCAAATGTTGACCAAGCAATCATATACGAAGTCAATTTAAGGGCGCAGTCTGCAGCTGGAACGCTACAGGGCGTAATCTCAAAACTTCAGCACATTAAGGATCTTGGTACGAATGTCATTTGGCTCATGCCTATTTATGAACAAGGCACTATTAACGGTGTCAATTCACCTTACTGTGTCAAAGATTACACAAAAGTGAGCCCGGAATATGGCACACTCGAAGATTTACGTGAACTCACTGATCAAGCACACGCACTTGGCATGGCTGTCATTTTAGATTGGGTAGCTAACCACACTTCTTGGGATCATCCTTGGATCACCGAGCACCCTGAGTGGTACAGCAAAAACAGTGCGGGGCAAATTATTATTCCGCCAGGAACCAACTGGAATGACGTTGCTGACCTCAATTTTGAACAGGTGGCAATGCGCAATGCACAAATTGACGCGATGAAATACTGGACACTTGAGGCCAATATTGACGGCTTCCGTTGTGATTACGCAGACGGTGTGCCCTTTGATTTTTGGCAAGATGCCATTAGCGCCTTAAGAGGTATTCCAAACAGAGATATTATTATGCTTGCAGAAGGTGTGAGAACAGATCATTACCAAGCCGGCTTTGACCTTACCTATGGTTGGAATTACTACAGCACACTGAAGAATGTCTGGACCGGTAGCTCAACAAATACTTTGACTACGAGTCATCAAACAGAATACAACAACATGCCAAGCGGCAAAGGGAAAATCCGTTTCACAACCAATCACGATGAATCGGCATGGGATGCCTCGCCAATGAGTCTTTTTAATGGTAAAAATGGTGCGCTCGCAGCA
Organism: Crocinitomicaceae bacterium; assembly: GCA_044371695.1. Lineage (GTDB taxonomy): Bacteria > Bacteroidota > Bacteroidia > Flavobacteriales_D > Crocinitomicaceae > UBA952. The sequence goes on from JBILTD010000015.1 coordinate 10,412, forward strand.
AGTGTAGTAAGTACTTTTTCTGGCGGAGTTCCACTTCTTTATACAGGTCAAGAAGTAGGAAAAACAGGTACAACACCATTTTTTTCTAACAGTAATATCAATTGGACTGCGAATCCAGATATGTTAGCGACGTATCAAGCACTAAATGCATTTTATTTAGCAAATGATTGCGCTAGAAAAGGAAGTCTATCTGCTTATCAAATTTCAAATGATTTGGTCTGTTGGAAGAAAACATATGGTTCCAAAGATTTACTCATTTTAGTGAACGTGCGCAATACTTCCATTAATTTCAACTTACCACCTATTTTAACAGGTAGTTTTGAAAATGCATTGAGCCTTCAGATCGAAAATATTTCGAGTGCGATGTCACTTGGTGCCTATGGCTATAAAATTCTCAAGATGAACTAATCCCTTATCTATGAAAGCGCTATTCATTTTATTTCTTTTTTTACCCCTATTTACGCTTGCTCAAACCAAAAAGCAAACTGTCACTTACGATGTTGTACACCTCAAGTCAGGCAAAGTGCTTTATGGCAAAATAGTTGCCCTTGATGCCAATTATGTGCTCACATTCCGCGACGAATATCAGCGCATGTACTACTTGTCCAAGGAGATGTATGAGTACATTGAAGAGGATAGGAGTTTTCAAAAACGGGTAAGAAATATTGATACACTTGTGAAGGCGCGCAAAGTTGATGAGTGGGACTTCAATATAGGGATCAACACCTTTTTTGCAGGAATAGATGCCGGCTTTACACCTGATGCATATTACATTTCTAGCAATAGCAACGGCATGTATTTTGAAACTCCTGTCTGCTTAAGTGTTGGCACCGGAAAGTACTTTCGCCAACAACATTTTATTGGAATCAATCTTGATGTCAAGGCACTCGGAGGACCTCAATCATTTTACCAAGTTTCAGGACAATACAGCTTTCAGTATGACCAATACAAAACAGATGTGGCACGTTACATCCCGGTTCAGATTGGTTGGCAAAATTTGACTACAACTGAAACCTTTCAAGTTTCGAATATTACGATGCCTCCCATGCCTGTCGACCTTGAAAAATCATATGAGACTACAGTGCAAAGTTATTTGTTGGGTGTAGGACATGGCTGGTCTTTTATCGGAAAAGACAAGCACTATTGGAACCTTGAGTTCATGCTCTATAAAGGAATGTTGGTCAAGCACAGCATGATCTCCAACGATCTTTATAATCCAAAACTCAATTACCAAACTGCCGGAGGGCAATTTAAATTGAGTTACCATTTTTAAACGTTCACGCATGGAACTACTTTGGACACTTCTTGGTTTTGTTTTGCTCCTTGTAGGTTTAATTGGTAGCTTTTTACCCATTTTGCCAGGGCCACCAATCTCCTTTATTGGTCTGCTACTCATTCATTTCTTGGGTAAGCACGCTGTCTCCAATGAACTTCTTTGGGTCTATGCTTTCATTTCTATATTGTTATTAGTATTAGACTACTTACTTCCAAGCTGGACCACCAAAAAATTTGGAGGAAGTAAGGCTGGTCAGTGGGGCGCCACGGCTGGAGTTTTAGTTGGTATATTTGCCGGCCCTTGGGGTATCTTTCTTGGGCCCTTAGTTGGCGCCTATCTTGGAGAACTCATTTCAGGCAGAAATAATCAAGATGCTTGGCAGTCAGCAAAAGGAGCATTTTTAGGTTTTTTACTCGGGACGGGGCTCAAAATGATGTTGGTCGGTGCCATGCTCTGGACAGCATTTCGCGTCCTATAATTATAATTTGATTGATGTATAGACTATTTCTTTTTTGTTTGCTTTTTCAACTTCATGTGAGCGCACAAGATGTGTTCGATATTGCCAGAAATGGCAGCGCAAAAGAAATGCAAAAACATCTTAAAAAGCACCCCGAGCACCTCGAACTTCAATCTGAAAATGGCTTCACGCCACTCTTATTGGCTACCTACCGCGGAAGATATGACGTAGCTGTTGCCCTTTTAGATGCGGGCGCAGATGCCACAAAGTGTTTCAAGGAAGGCTCACCTATTTATGGTGTGATTTTTAAAGCCGATGCGCAAATGCTCCAATTACTCATTGAGCGCGGTGTCAATGTGAATGACACTTGTCAGTTTGAAACACTCGGTTATCCACTTCATCTGGCAATTAATTTACTCCGCTATGAGCAAATAGAGCAACTATTGACTGCAGGAGCACGTTTAGACATTTTGGATCCGCAAGGAAGAACTATTTTGCAATTATTGCAGTTATATAACGATGAAAAATTGAATCAAATCATTCATAAATATGAAAAATAAGTTACTTTTTGTTTTTATTTCTTTGTTTTCTTGGGCAGGTATCCTAGCGCAAACTTACACCACTGGGGTCATTAATTTAAGTACTACTCCAGGTTTAGCCATGACGGCAAAAATTGATGTCACTACACAAGTTACCTTGACGCTTACAGGTCCTTCAGGGCGTTGGTTTGCTTTAGGTTTTAATGCAGGTAGCATGACAAACGGAACCGATGTTGTCGCAGCTCACAGCGCAGGTACGCTTAATTCATTTGATGCCAAACTTACTGGTTTCTCCGCACCAGCAACAGATCCGCAACAAGACTGGACCATCAGTTCAGATGTTGTAGTTGGTACCACCCGAACCATTATTGCTACCAGAGCACTCAATACGAATGATGCCAATGACTTCACATTTAATAGCATCCCAAGTAATATCAGTTTGATTTGGGCCCGAGCAAGTAGTAGTACTTTCAGCTACAGTTATCACGGAAATACAAACCGCGGTATTACGCTTGCAACATTTACCCTCCTTCCGCCACCAACACCTCCTGCAGCGCCTACCGGACAGCAGAATCAAACTTTTTGTAGTGGCGCTACATTAGCTCAATTAGCAGTTACCGGGACCTCCATTCAGTGGTATGCCTTTGCAACTGGTGGTGCCCCTCTGCCAATTACAACGCCACTTGTAAATGGCACAACATATTATGCGTCTCAGACGGTTAATGGACTTGAGTCAATAGCTAGATTAGCAGTAACGGCAACGGTAAATACTGCGCCCGCAGCGCCTAGCAGCATCAATGGCAGTAGCAGTTTTTGTTATAATGCGACTGGGCAAACTTTCTTTATTAATACCGTAAACGGAGCTAGCTCTTATGTCTGGAGTACTCCAAATGGCAGTACTGGAAGTAGTACCGGAACCAATATCTCTTTATTATTTGGCCCGAGCTTTCAGACCGGAACGCTTAGTGTTTTAGCTCAAAATAATTGTGGGCAAAGTAGCCCGGTAAGTATAACACTTCAACAATACCAAGCCAGTGCACAAACAATCAGCGCGAGTGCCTGCAATACATACACCTGGAATGGACAAACTTATACCCAAAGTGGATCATATAACTATTCAGGTCAAACCATTCATGGTTGTGACTCTGTAGTTGTATTGGAACTCTCTATAGCCAACACCATTGAAGTGAGTCTGACAGAAGCAGCTTGTGGTAGCTACGCTTGGAATAACCAAAGTTATTACCAATCTGGCGTCTATATTGATTCAGCTCAGAGTTTATCTGGTTGTGATTCAATCACAACGCTTAACCTCACTATTCATCCTATTGCATCAATTGTATTAGATACAACTGTATTGGGTATATTCACTTGGAACAATATTGAGTATTTTACTTCTGGAAGCTATACGCAGTTTTTTATATCAAGCTTTGGTTGTGATAGCAGCGTAACAATCAATGTTACCATTGACGACAGCGGATTGCAAGAACTTGATGAGCAACTTACCGTTTATCCTAACCCTGTAAAAAGTACAGGAGAGCTATTTATCAATGCTGGCAAAAATGAAATACCGTTTGTCATTCATTCTTTATTGGGTAAATGCGTGCAATTTGGCATTGTTCATGATTCAAAAATCAACTTAGAGGGTCTGCCAATTGGTATTTACTTCCTTGAAATTCAAGATAGGCACTACCCTTTTATCGTGGATTAATTATAGCCCTTTGTTTTCACAAGATATACGAGGTGCGGTTTTGAACATTTCGTAATATTTAATGGTCTTGTTACTCTTGGAAATTATTAAAACCGCCGGAAGCACACCTATGCCTATGCCGCCGAAAACAGCACCCGCCACGCTATAAGTTGCAAAACCAACTGCAGCAGCTCCTATAATAGTTCCTCCAATTCCGTACATTACTCCCATTACTTTATTAAATTTCGCAGCCGGAACAACGGCTTTTTTTCTAGCGAATTGGCGATCTCTTCCAATTTTATATACACCTGATAATTCAGAAACTTCTGACTTTTCAATACGGTATGTGCCAGGATGATCTTGAATTCCGACAAAATAATAGCCGTCCGATTGAAAATAAAAATTAGAGAGCTTATAAACACAGCCCGAATTGGTGCGTAAAATTTGTGCTTCAGCTTCACCTGTTGTTCCGTAACGATACGCATCTGAAATATTTGCGCCACCCGGTTTCACTAAATCATCTTGAGATGGAATCGACTTTACTGATGGTGAATTTTGTTCGATTTGCGATCCTTGAGTCGTTCCTTGATTTTTCTGATTAGCCAATTCTTCCGGAAGATTCCTTTGTTGTTCCGGTTTTAATTGCACTGGCCCAGAAAATTTTTGATTTTCAGCAAACTGATAATAATTCAAATAACGATCCATCTTTTTCGCGTGAACATAGCTTGCTAAAAACAAAATAGGTATGAAGTAGACTTGACCAAATTGAAAAAATATTGGATTGGGTTGTGCTAAATCAATAGCAATTCCAGCTAAAGAAGCAGCCGAAAGGCCAAGCAAGATTTTTGGTTTGAGTGCTGCGGCATTTAGGTTTTGATTGCGTTTTGCAAGATGATAATCCTTTCCTAGCGCAAAAGGTAATTCTTCAAGGTCTTTTTTACTGATTTTGTGGATGCGTTCAGAGGGGTACTCACGAAAATAAAGTGTGTCGTCTGACTGAAAATAATACTTCATGCAAGTAATTATACTATCAGTTTCTTTTAGTTTAAGAAACTCCCAATTTTCTTCGGTGGGAAAATGACGTTTGTACTGGATATTACTGAATAATATTGATTGAGCTGAAAAATGGTGGCTAGTTAAAATGAGTAACAAAGCACAAAGTAAAGTCTTC
>JBILTD010000016.1:0-15410 GCA_044371695.1 Crocinitomicaceae bacterium
TACATTTTTAGGTTCTTTTTTGACCAAAATACGGTACATCGTAAAAGCGCGCATGACATCATCGGCACTGCGGTTTTGTTTATTGATTAGGCACTCTGCATAAAGAACTCGGGCCGATACATTTGAAGAGTCGAGACGGAAAGCTTTTGCTCCTAATTCAAGTGCACGCTGAAACTCCAATGAATCAATTAATTGGTTCCCTTTATCAACTAATAGATTGACAGAATCTGGATACTTCTGTAGCAACTGATCAAGGTTTAACTTGGAGTCTGGGTTATTGCTTTTTGAACCACAAGAACTCAGGACTAAACTAAAGGCAAAGAGAAAAATAAAAATGCGCATAGGACAAAATTAAGATTTTGATTTGGATTCTTTCTTCCGTATTTTTGTAACGTAAAAAGACAAGGTCATGCGTAGTAAATTTCTATTGATTTTAGGGTTGGTTCTCAGCATGCAAAACGTGCTTGCTCAGGGTTGTTCTCAATGTAAAATGTTAGCTGAGCAAGGTCACGGCCTCGATGAAAATAGTTTTGCTGGCAATATCAATGGCGGTATTCTTTACCTCATGCTAATTCCTTACCTCATCTTGCTTTTTCTTTTTCGCAAACCTATCTTTGGTTTTGTAAAAGGTCTTTTCAAGACAAAAGCGCATTAATCCCACTCTATTACTAACTTTCCAGTCGTCAACCCGGCGCCCAAAGCATCGTGGGCTTCATAAAAATTGGTTGCTTTAAATGATTTAATTTCAGGCAACTGCAACTTTTTTTGTTCGTAAAGGCCCAAAATTGCTGCCATTGAATTTTTGATCAATAAAGGATGTGCATCTGCCAACTTCAGCATATTGACGCCCAAAATATTTTTAGACTGCATCATGAGCCCTATCGGCAAAAGGAAACCCATCTCCCAAAGAAATTTTAATTTCCCAATTAGACCTTTTCTATTGGCAAGTTCAGAACCACCAAACAAAAACAAACGACCACCCGGACTCAATAAGCTCAGATCGGTTTTCGCACTTTTGGCCCCGATCGGATTATAAGCAACATCCAAAGTATGGCCTCCAAGAATTGCCTTTACTTGCGCTTGGTAATCATGCTTTTTATAATTAATAACATGCTGAGCACCTAAAGACTCAATGTAAGCAAACTTGTGATCTGAACCCGTACTCGCAATGACTGTAGCGCCACGCAAACGCGCGAGCTGAATCAAAAAGCTTCCTACTCCGCCAGCAGCAGCATGTACCAGTACTTTATCATTTGGCTGGATGGGCGCTAAGATATCGGACATGTAATATGCAGTGACACCTTGGGTAGCAAAAGGAAGTGCCTGCGCAGCATGCATGTGCTCAGGGATTTCAAGAACAGCGTCTGCCAAGGTGATGGCATGTTTGGCATAAGCACCAAAACGTGTAAAAGCCAAGACGCGTTTGCCCAAAAGTTGTGGTGGGGCATTTTCTCCCACTTCAATGATTTTTCCGACTAATTCATAGCCCAAAACACAAGGCATGGGCGGTGCTTCTCGGTACAAACCCAAGCGGGCCATGACATCGGCATAATTGAGCCCAAAGGCCTCCACCTCGATGAGTACCTCAGCACTTTTAGGAGCGCCAATTGAAATTTCCTGTCTTTGAAATGCCGTTTTAGCAGTACCTGTCTGCGTCAGGACAAAAGCCTCCGTTTGCATCAGAATCTGGCGGTGATGCCTCCAATTACTTGAATTGGCTGAACAGGGTAGCTGTACCAACGGTTGTAGCGTTGTGCTGCTAAATTATTGGCCTGTAAAAAGACAGAAACGCGCGGCGTGTAGCGATATTCAAGACCTAAATTGATATCTACTATAGTTCCTAAGTTCACGTAATATTGACCTTGATCCGTTGAGAGCGCATCAGGTGTGTCAGCAGCTACAAGAGCTTTTCTTCCGGTTTCAATGTTGGCGTCTAGTTGGCCATAGAATTTATTGTTCAACTGATAAGAGCCACGGGCAATAAACTGTAATTGTGGTAAATTCCATGCAAAGGCCTCGTGGTATAACGAGAAAATGTTGTAGCGGCCCAAAACATCAATCTTCAACTTGTCGCCCTTTTGATAAACTACCGAGCCCTCAAAGGTGGTTTGTGAAAGCGTATCATAGATTACTGTGAGGTAGTTATCATAGATAAAGGTGGTGTCGGTCACAAAGAAAGCTTTGTTTTCAATATGCATGAAATGCACCCCAAGATTGAAGCTCAATTGTTTGCTTAATGTGCCCTTAAAACCACCATAAATATCATAAGGGTTATGCTCGTTGCGCAAAGCGACATTTGTTCTAATAAACGGATTCACGCTTGTTAGGCCTTGCAACGTATTTTGCTTCAGGCCGCCCTTTAACCCGATGTACGGAATAAAGATATTGTTGAATAAACTGTACTTAAACTCAGCATTTGGGTAAACATAAAAGTCAGTACCACTCTCTTGAACATCTCCAGTAACAGTAACACCTAATTCAACTTTCAAGCGGTCATTGAGTGCTTGCGTCCAAACACCAGGTCTAAAATCAATGATGGTATTGTTTTTTACAAAACCGGTATCCCCCGGTGCAACAACCGTATCTACAAATCCTCTTCTATAGTTGTTATAACGCAAACCAAAATCAGCATAGAAATACTCGTATTTGTAATTATACCATGCTCTGGTTTTAAACTGGATATTATTCTCTTTACTTCGAAATACTTTTGTTGAATCCAAAGGTCGGGTTAGGAAATTTTGATACGCCCCATGAAAAGATAAGTTTAAACGAGCGGAATCGCCTCTTAACCAAATGTATTCAGCGGTTCCCTTGCTGAGTTGAAATCTTTGGGCAATGGAATCGGCTGAAATAGTGGTATTTGTATCTATTGGAATGCCGTAATAATGAAAGCCATTATTCTGATAAAAAGCATCGGCTTTGATCTGATAATTACGCTCGTTGTAACGTCCGTATAAATGCGCTGCACTACGGTCATATTGAGCTGGGGCGTACAGTACTTTGTTGCGATCTTTGATGTCGCCAAAAGAACTCAAGTGCGTAATATTAGCTCCGTAATGTAAGTTTCTAGACTGATCAGAACCGAAACGAATTTCACCCAATGGCATAATTACTGAACCAATTCCGGCCTTTACATAAAAAGGGTAGAGTTTTTCCAATTTTTCATTGGTTTCAACAGTAGCCGCTTGAATTGTATCTAGCAAGATTTTAGTTTCAGCCTGGAAAAATAATAGAGGGTAATCCTTGACAGGACTTGCCTTCACGGAGTCTATTATTTTAGGAAATTCTAATATACGCGAGGCCGGTTCTACTTGCTGATTAGTAGTTGTATAGCCAACTATATCCTCTTTTTGTTGCGCAAAAGAAGTAATGAACAGACCTAAACAGATTATGGTGGTGGTGAATAACTTCATGTCTTATTCTTCGTTGATTTCGATTTTCATTTCAGTTTGCTTCTCTTCAGATGCAGGAGGGTTTTTCAATTGCATGAGTTCATCCCAAAGGTCAGACGCTTCAGAAAGTACGCCATCTTGTTGGTCTGGATAAAAGTCGAGCACAGACTTGAGTGTTTGCTCTGCTTGGAAAAGATCCTCATGTGCAATGTGCACGCGTGTCTGTAATAAAAGGCCTTTGGCTACCCAATAATTGTAGCTCGGCTTCATTTTTAAAAGTGCCTTGATTTCTGTTTCGGCTTCATCATACATTTTTTGACTGAAATAGATGTCTGCCAATAAATATTTAGATTCTGAACCCATCGCAGTGGTCGTGTTTTTGACCAACCATTCCAGTGAACTCTTTGCTAATTCAAATTGTTTGAGGTGGTAATTTGCCAATCCTTTTGCGTATTCCGCTTCCACTCTCAGCACTGGCGTTAAGGCAGCATTTTCTAAAACGAAATCTGCGTTGGAGCGTGCCAACTCATAGTTAGCCCCTAAAAAGGCACAACGCATGATGCCAAGTTTAGCGTCAAAAGTACTTGTTGGCTTCGCAGCAACTGTTTCTAATTTCTGATAATATTGTAATGCTTTTGCATAATCCTTTCGGATATAATGATAAGCAGCAGTTTTCGCAGCTGCATATTCGGCGTAGGTAGTCAGGTTAGTGGCTAAATACTTTTCAAATTGCTGGATTGCTGCCACAGAATCTTTAGTTCTGAGCAAGCTGTTACCTAAATAGAAATAGGTCTCGTTGACATAACGGCCATTCGGAAATTTAGTCATGTAGACTTCGAATTTCTCGATGGCTTCTCTATAGTTGGTGTCTTCATATGCGGCCAATGCTGGCGAATAGAAAATATTTTCTTTTTCTTCAGTAGAAATGTTCGCACAAGGATACTTGTCAATCACCTCTGATGCTAAATCAGGTTTTTTCTGTGCATTGTAGACATCGATAAGACTCATGACTACTTTTTTACAGATTTCACGCTGCTGCTCATAAGTGCTAAGGATCTCAAGGTAGGCCGCCTCTGACTTGGTGTAGTCCCATTTTTTGTAATAGATATCGGCAACATCTAACTTAACGTCAAGCGTATATGGTGACTTAGGAAACTCTGAAAGAAAAGACTGATACGTACTGAGTGCTTGATCATAATTCAATTGAGAGAAATAAGTTCTCGCCAATTCATACTGGGCATTCATGCGGTATTTTGAAGCGGGTGCTTCTTTGAGTAGTTTGGAGAGCGTTGATGCTTTTTCAGTCAATTGCCCGTTGAATCCCTGGGCTTTGGCTAAATAAAAGAGCGCTTTGTCATTTAAAGGAGAATTGAGGTTGTAAGCTTGTTGATAATATTGAATGGCTTGTAAATTCTGCTTGTTGACATAATAGGCATCAGCCACACGGAAAGTGGCATCAACTACTTTATTTGCTTTGTCGGGATTCAGTTGCAAATAAGTTCTAAACGACTGAATGGCTTCATCTCTTTTGCCTTGATCCAAATAAGCATACCCGATATTATAATAAGCATCAACTTTTTCAGGCAAGGAATTGGAAGCAGGTGAATTGATGAAATCGCGGTAGGTGTTAATTGCGGCACTTAAATCATTTTTACGATAAAGAATGTCGGCCATCCAATAACGTGAAAGTGCTACCATCTGTGGATCCATAGGATATGTGCTCACCTTTTTGAAAGCTTCATAAGCATCTTGCATTTGTCCTTTTTGGAACAACTCAACCCCATAATTAAAGGCCACGGTTTGGTAGACTTTTTTGAGTTGCGCATCCTTTGAGGCCAATTTATCAATTGACTCTAGGGCTTTTGCAAAGTTTGAGGTATTGGTGTAAACATTGACAAGGTATTGATACACATCTCTTTTGCGCTTTGACTCAGGGTAACGACTCAAGTAATTTTCAAAAGCTCTTACTGATTCATCATAAGGGTTGATATCTACCTTAAAAGAAATAACGGCAAATTGAAAAAGTGCATCCTCCTGAATTTGAGGCAAACTATTCATTTCAGCTGCGCGTTCAAAAGCACTTCTGGCAGGTAGTAATTTGTTTAATTTGAGATAAGCATCGCCAATTTGATACATCGCAATGTGCCCCAAGCTATCTGAAACTCTGGTTACTTTATCAAAATTCTTGATGGCTTTGTCAAATTGCTGCGTTTTGTAATAGGCATAGCCAAACTCGTAATAATCATCGCGGGTACCGCGTGCATTTTGATGGTATTTTTCTAAATAAGGAAGGGCTTGTTCAAATTTCCCTAACTGATAATAGGCATTCCCGATGATGTGCTGAATGTCAAATTCATTATTGACAAAACTACAATTCAAGACAGTCGGTGCAAAGTCAATTACTTCCTGAAACTTGCCTTGTTTGTATAAAATCTGTGCAATATAATAAGGTACGACACCACAATAGGTGGAGTCTTTTTGTAAAGCTTTAAAGCCTTCTAAAGCTTCTTGTAAAGAAGAACGCGTATAACTAATATGTGCGTAGTAATACAAAGCAGGTTTGGCGTATTCAGTGGTGCCGTCTTTGATGTCTTTAAAAGCAAGATACGCCGCATCTTTGTCTTCATTTTGATAAGCCGAATAACCCAGTTTGAAAAGAACTTCTTCTTTTTGCTCGGCTTTTAAATTTCTAACATTGATATCCTTGTAGGTACGCTGAGCCGCTATGAAATCTTCGTTTTTGAAATAATACGCACCAATTCCTACGGCAATTTCAGTGCGGTAATTGTTTTCTGGGTAGGTTTTATTGAAGGTCTCCAACAAGGGAATGGCATCGTTGTTATAGAGCTGCAAAGCAGACATTCCTTCATAGTAATGCGCCTTGATCAAAAAAGGATCGTGCTCATTGCGCTTGTTTTGCTGACAAGCATTGATGAAGGTCCTGAACTCTTGTTTGGCTTCGGCAAACTGAGCTTTAGTATACAAATCCTCGGCATTGAAAAAAGCCGCATTTTCACCACTGTATTTGGTGGATTCCTGCGCCCAAAATAGCATTGGGAAGCACAACAGGAAGACAAGATAACGCAAGTTACGATTCATAGTATGTAAAATTACTAGGGGCAAGTGCCCAATCTGCTCCCCTATCCAAAAGTTTTAAACCTGAATTTGTTAAGATAAAATCGGGTAAAATTTATTTTGGTTACGACTTAATGAACACATTTGTCTAAAATTATCGCTTGTGTCAACTGTCATCTCTCTAAGAAACGCCAAAATTTACCAACAAGAAAAATTGATTCTTGACAATCTCGACCTCGAATTGGAAGAAAAAACATTTGCCTATTTAATTGGTAAAACCGGAAGCGGAAAAAGTAGTTTGCTTAAAACACTTTATGCTGAATTGCCGCTTACTGAAGGTACTGGAAGTGTTTGCGGCTTTGAACTTAAGGGCCTTAAACGCAAGCAAATTCCGTTCTTGCGCAGAAAAATTGGCATCGTGTTTCAGGATTTTCAGTTGCTCACCGATCGCAATGTCTTAGACAACCTCAAGTTTGTTTTGGGTGCAACGGGCTGGAGCGATAAAAAACTCATTGAGCAACGCGCCATGAACTGCTTGCAACTCGTTGGCATTGAGAAAAAGGCCAAAGATTTCCCGCATCAGCTTTCCGGAGGTGAACAGCAGCGTGTTTCAATTGCCAGAGCGCTCTTGAATAAACCCACACTTATTTTAGCAGACGAACCTACCGGAAATCTGGACCCCGCGACCTCAAAAGAAATCATGGAATTGCTTTTGGCAGTAGCCAAAGAAGAAAACACAGCTATTTTGATGGCCACCCACGACATGCAAATGGTGGCGCATTTTCCGGGCAGAATTTTAGAAGTAAGCGAAGGAAAAGTAATCGAACAGCGCTAGGAAAGCTCCCCGACTACAGCTGTCGCTAAAAAATTCGGGATTACTTCTTTTGGAAGATTAGCTAAAGCAAACATGCTTTTCGTAATGGCCGCTTCTGCTGTTAAGTCAGCACCACTAATTACACCCGCTTTTTCAAAAAATACACTGGTCTGATAGGCCCCTTGTCTGACCGATCCGCTTTGACATTGCGTAATATTGAGTACGATTCCGCCGGCTGCAATGAAGTCTTGAACAGCGCTTTGAAACGCTAATTCACTAAAAGCATTGCCAGCACCAAAGGTTTCGAGTATCACAATTTGAAAACTTGGATATTGCAATAAGGAAGTATAAGCAACTGTTGGTATACCCGGATATAATTTCAATAAACCAACCTGATTACTTAATGAAAGCTGACTTTTCAAGCCCTTTTCATTAGTACGGAAAAGGCGTTCTTTAAACCACTCTAGATTTACGCCAGCTTTGGCTAATAAAGGATAATTTGGAGACTGAAATGCCTCAAATTGATGCGCCGACACTTTAGCGCTTCGGTTGGCTCTAAACAAACAATATTCAAAATAAAGTGCCACTTCTTGAACCATGGGCTCGCCTTTCTCATCTTGAGCCGCAGCAATTTCAATAGCAGTAATGAGATTTTCTTTACCGTCTGTTCTGATGATGCCGATAGGGAGTTGTGAACCTGTAAAAATGACTGGCTTTTTAAGGCCTTGCAGCATAAAACTCAAGGCGCTTGCGGTGTAAGACATGGTGTCAGTGCCATGCAGTACCACAAAGCCATCAAATTGCGCATAAGATTCCGTGATCCAGCTGGCAATTGTTTGCCAATGTTCAAGGGTGATTTCTGAAGAATCGACCGGCTGCTCAAAACTTCGAACGCTCAGTTCTAAATCAAAGCGCTGCAGTTCTGGAATGTGAGCGTGTAGGTGCTCAAAATTGACACTTTCAAGTGCCCCTGTTTGAGCATTGGTAATCATGCCAATGGTGCCCCCGGTATAGATAAGTAAAATCTTACGCATGTTCGAAAGTAAGAAATTTTTCCAAGGCAAATAAACGAATGGCGTTGGCACTCGTGAGCGCCTCAATTTCTGGCACTGATAAACCAAGGCATTCGTGCAATTTGCCAACAACTTCGGTCATGTAAGCAGGTTCATTGCGTTTTCCTCTGTAAGGAACAGGTGACAAATAAGGGGCATCTGTTTCAAGCAATAAGCGGTCATGAGGAATATGGGCAACTACCTCAGCCAAGCCCGCATTTTTATAGGTTAGAACACCTCCTATTCCGAAATAGAATTGCTCGTATTTTAAAATGCGTTGCACTTGTTCTTTGCTGCCTGTAAAACAATGAAACACACCGCTTAATTCTGGTGTCCATTCTTCGTCTAGAATGGCAAAAAGTTCTTCAAATGCCTTTCTGACATGAATGGCAATGGGTAATTTGAGTTTTTTAGCCCATTGAATCTGAAGTCGAAAAGCCGCTTGCTGTTCTGCTAAAAAAGTACTGTCCCAATAGAGGTCGAGGCCGATTTCGCCAACAGCGCAGTAGCGCTCTGGCGCAGCGAAAAGCTGCGCCTCAATGGTGGCAAGTTCTTGCTCCCAGTTTTCTTTGACATAAGTTGGGTGCAAGCCCATCATTGGGATACAATTAGTATGAGCAGCTGCTAAAGATTCAAGGGGCGCAATACTTGCTACGTCTATATTTGGCAACAAAATAGCGCCTACACCCGAAGCACTGGCTCTTTGGAGCATGAGGTCTCTGTCTTCATCAAATTCTTCGGCATATATATGCGCGTGCGTATCAATGATCATTGCGCTGCTCTTGCTGCTAAATAATTTTCCCAGGCCCAAGCATCGCGGATGGCGTCTTCAATGGTCAAGCGTGCTTTCCATCCTAATAAATCTTGGCCTTTGGTGGCATTGGCATAAATTTCTACAACATCTCCTGCCCTTCTTGGGCCAATTTGATGCGGTAAAGCCTTTCCTGTTACTTTTTCAAATGCTGCGACAATTTCAAGAACAGAACTGCCGGTTCCGGTGCCAATATTGACGGCTTCGAGCAAACCATTTTCTGCTTTAGCTAAAAATTCAAGGGCGGCTACGTGCGCTTCTGCAAGGTCTGTAACGTGGATGTAGTCTCGGATACAAGAGCCATCTCGGGTAGGGTAATCATTGCCAAAGACTGTTAAATGAGCGTGCTTTCCAATTGCTGTTTGCGTCACAAAAGGCAACAAGTTATTTGGCTTACCAATTGGGTATTCGCCGATAAGTGCCGACGCATGGGCGCCTACCGGGTTAAAATAACGCAAGTTCATGAGCTTGCTTTGTGCTGAACTTTTATGAAAGTCTGTGATGATTTGCTCGCCCATCCATTTGGTAAACCCATAAGGAGATTCTGGTGCTTGTTTCGGGGTGCTTTCACTCACTTCTTTTTCACCTTTAGGCTCGCCATAAACGGTGCAAGACGATGAAAACACAAAGTTGCGCACATCGTGCTTCTCTAACATACTGAGTACATTGATCAGGCCCACCAGGTTGTTCTGATAATAAGCCAACGGCTTCTCAACAGACTCACCGACCGCCTTATAGGCCGCAAAATGGATGACACCTTCAAATTTGTACTGTTCAAAGAGTTGGTTAAGAGCTGCTGCATCGCAAACATCGATGCGGTGTAAAATGGGCGCCGCGCCTAAAATTTGAGTGAGCCCCTCTAGCACCACCTCATTGGCATTGCGAAAATCATCGGCAATAATTGGAGTGTAGCCTTTTTGCTGAAGTGCTACAACAGTATGCGAGCCAATATAACCTGCCCCGCCTGTTACCAAAACAAATTTATTCATGAAACAAAGTTAGGGATTCCCTTTTTCTATGAACCCGATTGTGTTAAGTTTGTTTTTACTTATATGAAAGTTTTCCTCATTTGCCTAGCGCTATTATTACTTGAATCTAATGCAAATTTAGAGGTAGAGATCAATGGTATTCCGAATACCAAAGGAACCGTATTTATTGGGCTCTTCGATAAAGCCGCCAACTTTCCAACTTTTGGTAAGCAACTGAAAGGTATCGTTTTAAAAATAGATGGCAAACAATTAAGTTATACTTTTAAAAATCTCCCTACTGGCAAATATGCACTTGCCGTCTACCACGATGAAAACAAGAACGGCGTGCTTGATAAGAACCTTTTTGGTGCGCCAACAGAGGCCTATGGTTTCTCTAATAATGCCCGAGAAACTTTCTCTGCACCAAGTTTTCAAGATGCCAGTGTTTTACTTCAGGCTGATAAGAAAATTAGAATCTTATTGAAATAAGAGAACTGGTTTTTACTTACTCAAAACTGATGAGTAAGCCACCCTTATCTACAACGTCGCCTTCTTGAATTTGAATGGCACTCACTACACCGATTCCTTCGGCCTTGAGTACATTCTCCATTTTCATGGCTTCTAAAGACAACAAAGCATCACCTGGCTGTACCTCTTGACCAACTTTTACATGAATAGCGGTAATGCGACCTGGCATGGGCGCTTGCATTTCTTTAAGCTTGCGCAATTTAGGTTTGTCTAGGCCCATTGCAGCAATTAGGTCATCTAGCGGATGTCCTTTTTTCACTTGAAATGTGCGGTGATTGATACGGATTGTTAATTGACCCAATTCAGATTGGTCAGCGAGTAATTCTCCGTGATACTTTTTGCCTTCAAACTTGAGTTCAAAAAATTGGTGGTCAAACCACTTCACGGACGCTCCGCTAAGGGTTTGTGTTTCTTTTTGATCAATGAACCATTTATTCATTTGGGCTTATTTTATAAGTTGAATGGCGGTATCCGCCGCTGCTTCTATTTCTTCGGTTTTAGGCGCCGAACTCGTTTCAAATACAAGTGCATCTGCCAAAACCTCAGCACAAATATAGTGTTGATGAGCAAGTGCGGCAGCTTTTACTACGTCTGAAGTATCGAGCTTTACCGTAATGCGGTCTGTTACTTCGAGCTGGAGGTCCTTGCGCATATTTTGAATGCGGTTGACAAGCTCACGGGCCAAGCCTTCTGCTTTCAATTCAGGACTAATGCTGATGTCAAGTGCAACCGTTAGGCCATTTTCACTGGCCACTAACCATCCTGGGATATCTTGTGCCTGAATTTCGAAGTCCTCGAGTAGGAGTTCAATGGTTTGTCCGTCAACTTCACCTTTCCAAACTTGAGCTTGCTCTATTTGTGCGATGTCATCTTGACCAAACTGCTGAACCAAAGCAGCAATGCCCTTCATTTGTTTGCCGTATTTCGGGCCAATCGTTTTGAAGTTCGGTTTAATTGATTTCACCAAAATGCCGCTGTCAGACAACAACTCGAGTTCTTTGACATTGACCTCAGAACAGATGAGGTCAGTAACGTGTCTGAAATTGTTGGCCTCCTGCTCGTTGAGTACCGGAATCATGATTTTTTGCAGTGGCTGACGTACGCGAATGTGCTGCTTCTTGCGCAATGCTAAAACCAATGAGCAGGCTTGTTGCGCCAATTCCATTTGGCGCTCAAGTTGCGATAAAATAGCCGCTTGATTTGGGCTTGGGAAATCTGCCAAATGAACAGATCCTTTTGAATTTTTTCCACTCACTTGGTTGAGGTCAGAATACAATTGATCCATGTAGAATGGGGCAATTGGCGCAGCAAGTAATGCCACTGTTTCTAAACAAGTATAGAGCGTTTGGTAAGCGGCTTGTTTATCTTCGGCATCATCGTTTTTCCAGAAACGACGACGGCACAAGCGCACATACCAATTAGAGAGTTGTTCGTTGACAAAGTCCTGGATGGCACGGCCTGCCTTAGTTGGCTCGTATTCTGCATAGGCGGTATCGACCTCAGCAATAAGTGAGTTGAGTTTTGAAATGACCCATTGGTCAATTTCTGGTCTTTGAGAAAGTGCTACTTCAGGGCCTGAAAAATCAAAGCCGTCAATGTTTGCATAAAGGGCAAAGAATGAATAGGTGTTGTAAAGGGTTCCGAAGAATTTACGCTGTACTTCGGCGATGCCTTCAAGGTCAAATTTAAGGTTGTCCCAAGGTTGCGCATTGGTGATCATGTACCAACGGGTGGCGTCAGGGCCATATTTTTGAAGCGTTTCAAAAGGGTCAATGGCATTGCCCAAGCGCTTGGACATTTTTTGACCGTTTTTGTCGAGGACTAAGCCATTCGAAACCACATTTTTGTAAGCTTTTTCATTGAAAACCATAGTGGCAATGGCATGCAAGGTATAAAACCAGCCGCGGGTTTGGTCAACGCCTTCAGCAATGAAGTCTGCTGGAAATGCTGTTTTTTGATCAATGAGTTCTTTGTTCTCAAAAGGATAATGCAATTGTGCATAAGGCATCGCACCAGAGTCGAACCAAACATCGATGAGGTCGGCTTCGCGTTTCATGGGTTTTCCACTCGGAGAAACCAAGACAATTTGATCCACGATGTGCTTGTGGAGATCAATTTTTTCATAGTTGGCATCCGATAAGTCTTTGGGGTCAAAGCCAGCAAACGGATTAACAGACATAAAGCCTTTAGCCATGGACTGCTCAATAGCGCTAAGCAGTTCGGCTACTGAACCAATACAAATGCGTTCGTCTCCTTCTTCAGTTGACCAAATAGGAATTGGAATACCCCAATATCTAGAGCGAGAAAGGTTCCAGTCATTGGCATTCTCTAACCACTTGCCAAAACGCCCAGAACCAGTTGCTTCCGGTTTCCAGTTGATTTGTTGGTTTAGCGCCACCATGTCTTCTTTGCGCTCCGTTACACGAATAAACCAAGAGTCTAGGGGGTAATAAAGAACGGGTTTGTCGGTGCGCCAACAATGTGGATATGAGTGCTCGTATTTTTCTACTTTGAAAGCCTTGCCTTCTTCTTTGAGTTGTATGGCAAGTTGAACGTCTACTGATCTTTCAGGTTCTTGACCAGCATCGTAGTATTCGTTCTTGACATACATGCCAGCATAAGGGCCAAGTTCGGGTCTGAATTTACCTTGAAGGTCAACGAGAGGCACCAAATTTCCGCGCTCATCTTGAACCAGTAAACCAGGCACGCCAGCTTCGGCAGCCACACGGGCATCATCGGCACCAAATGTTGGGGCAGTATGCACAATTCCGGTGCCGTCTTCGGTAGTGACAAAATCACCACCAATGACACGAAATGCCGCCTCAGGATTTTCTGCAGGCTGTGCAAAAGGAAGGAGTTGTTGGTATTTGAATCCGATTAAATCTTGGCCTTTGCAAGTACCAAGAACAAAATATGGAATTTGCTTGTCCCCGGCATTGTAAGTTTGGAGGTCTTCTCGATTTTCTAAGGCTGCAAAACCTTTTGAAAACTGATAACTGACAAGGTTTTGAGCCAAAATTACTTGAATAGGCTCAAAAGTATATTGGTTATAGGTTGCGACTATAGCGTAGTCAATGTTTGGGCCTACCGTTAATGCTGTGTTTGAAGGAAGGGTCCAAGGCGTGGTGGTCCAGGCAAGAAAATGTGTTTTTTCAGCATGTGTAGCTTCAAATGGCAATTTTTGACCACTCAAAGCTTCAAACATGGCCACAACCGTTGTGTCTTTGACATCTTTGTAGCAGCCCGGCTGATTCAGCTCGTGCGAGGAAAGCCCAGTACCCGCTTTTGGCGAATAAGGCTGAATGGTGTAGCCTTTATAAATGAGGCCCTTGTTGTAAAGTTGAGACAACAACCACCAAACAGATTCCATGTATTTGGGCTGGTATGTAACATACGGGTTTTGCATGTCTACCCAATAGCCCATTTGTAGGGTAAGCGCATTCCAGATATCTGTGTAGCGCATAACCGCTGTCTTGCAAGCTTCGTTGTATTGATCTACACTGATTTTGGTGCCGATGTCTTCTTTGGTAATGCCCAATTCTTTCTCGACGCCAAGCTCGACAGGAAGGCCGTGGGTATCCCAACCAGCTTTGCGGTGAACTTGTTTGCCTTTTAATGTTTGATAGCGGCAAAAAATATCCTTGATAGCGCGGCCCATCACGTGGTGAATGCCTGGCAAACCATTGGCAGAGGGCGGCCCTTCGTAGAATACAAATGATGGCGCCCCTGCCCTTTGCGCAACAGATTGCTCAAAAATGGCTTCTTTTTGCCATTTTTCAAGGACAGCAGTAGCGATGTTGGGGAGGTTTAATCCTTTGTATTCAGGATATTTTGCTTTCATGAACGATTACTTTGTAAAGTCGCGAATTTACGATAAATCAAGCTATTTTTGCAAGATATGATGCTCAAAACTAGGGTCCACGATCATTTATTTCAGTTACTTGAAAAGCGCGTTTCTGAGCTCAGCATCCAAAGAACACAAATTAGTCATGACAGCACAGAAAGTGGCAAGGGCTCTGCAGGAGACAAACATGAAGTCGGAATTGCCATGGCCCAGCTCGAAATTGAAAAGATAGATGGGCAAATCAACTTGCTTCAACAACAACATACTGCGCTAAAAAGAATAGATGCCCAACAGACTCACACACACATCCAAATCGGTTCAATTTTTATGTGTAATGAGCAATGGTTTTATTGCAGCATCGCCTTTGGTCAACTTGAATTTGAGCAAAGTTCTGTTTTTTGTCTAAGTCTAGAAGCACCTCTTTATCTGGCGCTCAAAGGGAAAAAAGTCGGGGAAACCGCCCTATTGAATGGCAAAACTTGGAAAATTGAGGCGCTGTCATGAAAAAGCAAAAGTCTTCAGAAAAAATCCAAACAAAGATTGCCATCATTGGCGGCGGTGCGGCTGGTTTTTTTGCCGCCATTACTGCCAAACAACATTGGCCTCAAGCATCTGTCTGTATTCTAGAGAAGAGCAATAAGTTTTTGGCCAAAGTAAAAATTTCAGGCGGTGGGCGCTGTAATGTCACCCATCATTGCCCTGATATTCAAGAACTAGCCAAAGCCTATCCGAGAGGAGAAAAACAACTCAGAAAAGCTTTTCATCAATTTTCAGCAACCGACACCATTGAATGGTTTGAGTCCAGAGGAGTGCCGCTCAAAACTTACCCAGATGGCTGTATTTTTCCGCTAGCGAACGATTCTCAGGTCATTATTGATAGCTTTTTAAAAGCTTGCAAGCAGTTAGGTGTTGAGCTCATGCTGCAG
>JBILTD010000017.1:0-15395 GCA_044371695.1 Crocinitomicaceae bacterium
TGTGTGGCTAATACACATGCTTCTTCTGAACGAATCTCAGCATGAGCTTCAAAAGGAATATTTTGACCATATTTCTCTTGATATGCTTTTTCATTTTGTTCGATGAGTGCAGAATCTTCACTGTGCAGTGCAACGATGCGGTCTGTCTGTGAAAAAACTGCTTCAAGTGCCTCAGGATGATCTGCTAATAAATGTCCACTACCTGAAAAATACAAACCATCATCGGTGAGTGCTACAAAATCGGTGTCCGTTAAATCAAACTTGGATAACTCTTGGCAATTTGCCGCAGAAATTCCTAAAAACACCCCGTAATTACAGCGCGCATTTTGCTTAGCAAGGGCCAATTTTTCTTTGACTAAGGTGGGTGATAACGTAGCGGGCTCTGTATTCGGCATATCGAAAACCGTTGTCACACCGCCAGCTAAGGCTGCTGCACTCTCCGTAAGCCAAGTGGCTTTGTAACTCAAACCTGGCTCACGAAAATGTACATGTGTATCGATCAATCCGGGAAAAATATGTTTTCCGCTAGCATCAATTACTTGTTCGGTAGGTTTTACAGAAAGGTGCTCGCCTATTTCTGTAAATACACCATTGGACATTCGAATATCGAGTTGCTTAATACCTTTCGAACTAACTAGCCAACCATTCTTAATAAGAAAAGATCTTTCTGACATGAAGCTAAATTTGATGACGAGATAACCATTTGATCTGAATCAGGGCAATTCCTATGCATAGTGCTACAGGCAATGTAGACCACCAACGATCCCCATTGATTATGGCAAATAGCAAAATTGCAATTTGCACAGACCACAGCAGGTATCCGCCTAATTTCATTATTGACCTTGCCCTAGTGAATAGGCTGCCTTACCGTTGAAAGCATATAAATTTTCTGTCTTGATGACATCGATTTGTAACGCCTCAGCAGCAGCTAAGAGCTCGATAATTCCTTTTTTGGTAGCTAATTCAGCAGACTTCACCATGAAACGACAACGCCAGTGGTCGGTGCAAAATGTTTCAGGGAAGCCATCCGGATAAACTTTGATGCCTCGGTTTGTTATGAGGGCCAATTCAAAAGCAGCACTTGGCAATTGGTGCAGTTTTTTGGCAAGTTCATTGACATCTAGTCCTGACCAGTGTACAAATAAATCAACGCCTTGCAGTGTTTTCTCCTTTTGAGCTTTGCGCTGGTATTTCGGAAGCTGAATGCGTGCTTCTTGCTGATAATTGACAGCAGGAAACGCCTCCGGACGCTCGCCTAAGTTGGCAATAAGCGCTTCGGTAAATTCTTTGGTATTCACGCGACGGGTACTTACGCCATCTTTATAAATATCAAAGGTATGAATGCCTTGTTCGATGGTTTTTAACCAAGCATTTTGGATTTTTTCAGCGATAGCCGTTTGTCCGACATGACTGAGCATTTGAACGGCACCAAGCAAAAGACCCGACGGATTTGCAATGCCTTGGCCTGCTATCATCGGAGCTGATCCGTGAATGGCCTCAAACATAGCGCATTCTTCACCAATATTTGCAGACCCAGCTAAACCAACCGAACCTGCAATTTCAGCAGCGATATCTGAAATGATATCACCATAAAGGTTAAGGGTAACAATGACCTCAAAATCTTGGGGTGCGTTAGCCAATTTAGCAGCGCCGATGTCAATGATCCAGTGGTCATTTTGAATAGCTGGGTATTCTGCCGCAATTTCATTAAAAACTTCGCGAAACAAACCATCTGTTTGCTTCATGATGTTGTCCTTAGTAAAACAAGTCACCTTTTTTCTTCCGTAAAGCTTGGCGTATTCAAAAGCATAACGGATGATTTTCTCACAACCCGGTCGACTGATTAATTTGAGGCACTGCACAACTTCATCTGTTTGTTGGTGCTCAATGCCCGCATATAAATCTTCTTCATTTTCGCGAATGATCACGAGATCCATTTTTGGATGCTTCGTGGATACATACGGGTGAAGACTAAAACATGGTCTTATGTTCGCGTAAAGCCCTAAAAATTTACGCGTAGATACATTCAAACTTTTATAACCGCCACCTTGAGGTGTGGTAATTGGTGCCTTCAGAAAAACTTTGTTTCTTCTGATGATATCCCAAGAAGCTGGACTGATTCCGGCGGTGTTACCAGATAGATATACTTGTTCGCCGATTTCAATTTCGTCATAAATAAGTTGTGCACCAGCGGCTTCTAAGATAGAGAGTGTGGCATCCATGATTTCTGGACCAATTCCATCCCCTTTTGCAATCGTAATTCGTGTCATAAAAGTCAATTTTCTGCAAAATTGCCTTTTTTAAGCCATTTACTTTTATTTATATAATTTATGATTTACATAAAATAATGAAAAACAAAAAAGCCATCCGAAGATGGCTTTTGAATAAATATGTGAGTTGACTTATGCTAGTACTTCTTTAACGAGGTCAGCAGCTTCTTGAAGTTGAACCGCGGAGTGAACGTTGAGACCAGATTCGTCGATGAGGCGCTTTGCTTCTTCAGCATTTGTACCCTGTAAGCGAACGATAATTGGAACAGGAATTTGGCCAATGTTTTTGTAGGCATCAACAATACCTTGAGCAACGCGATCACAACGAACAATACCTCCGAAGATATTAATGAGGATAGCTTTTACATTTGGATCTTTAAGGATAATATGGAAAGCTTTTTCAACGCGCTCTGCGTTGGCAGTTCCACCGACATCGAGGAAGTTTGCTGGATTACCTCCAGATAATTTAATGATATCCATAGTTGCCATTGCCAAGCCAGCACCGTTTACCATACAACCTACGTTTCCGTCAAGTTTTACGAAATTTAGGCCCGCTTCATCAGCTTCTACTTCTGTTGGATCTTCTTCTGATTTATCGCGTAAGGCAGCGAGGTCAGGATGACGGAACAAACCGTTGCCATCAAGACTTACTTTGGCGTCAACAGCGATAATTTTATCGTCTGAGGTTTTGAATAAAGGATTGATTTCAAACATAGAAGCATCAATTCCTTCATAAGCTTTGTAAAGAGCAGGAACGAATTTTACCATGTTTTTAAATGCATCACCAGAGAGACCTAAGTTAAAAGCGATTTTACGCGCCTGGAAACCTTGAAGTCCTACTCTTGGATCAATAAATTCTTTGAAAAGTTTTTCAGGAGTGTGCTCGGCAACGTGCTCGATGTCCATTCCACCTTCTGTAGAATAGATGATGACATTACGTCCAGACTCGCGGTCAAGTAATACAGACATGTAAAACTCTTTCACTTCAGTTGGGCCCGGGTAGTAAACGTCTTGTGCGATGAGCACTTGATTTACTTTTTTACCTTTTCCGTTTGTTTGAAGGGTAACTAGATGACCACCAAGAATACCAGCCACTTTTTCTTCTACTTGGTCAATGCCTTTGGCAAGCACTACACCATTAGAACCAGTTTCTTGAACAGTACCTTTTCCGCGACCACCAGCGTGGATTTGCGCTTTCACTACATACCATGAGGTACCAGTTTCTTCTGTTAGTTTTTTAGCCGCTGCTAAAGCATCGGATACTTTGTCTACAACTATACCTTCTTGTACGGCTACACCGTATTGTTTAAGAATAGCTTTTCCTTGGAATTCGTGTAAGTTCATGCGATCAAATTTGCGCCGTAAAAGTACGTTTTTTTAATGAGTCTGTGTGACCTGTTCTATTTATTTTATCGAATTTGATTTTTCCAAGAAGAGTCAATGTTGCGTGAAGCAAACGATTTTTTCTTGAAAGCTTGGACATCTTGCCAGATCGTATCAAGCGCAAAAACCAAGGCTCTCTCCTCTTCTTGCATAGCATCGTTGAGTAATAATGGATTTGAGAAATGATCTTTGACAAAATTGGTATCAAAATTTCCACTTCGGAATGCAGGGTGCTTTAATACAAATTTGCCGAAATCGAGGGTGGTTTTGACACCTGAAATTTGGTAGTTATCAATGGCTGCAATGCAACGCTCAATGGCTTCTTCGCGGGTTTTGCCCCAAACCACCAATTTGGCAATCATGGGATCGTAATAAATCGGTATCTCCATACCTTCTTCAAAAGCGTCATCTACTCGGATATTTCGGCCTGAAGGTATTCGATAGCGCTTAAGGGTTCCGATGTCTGGCGTAAAACCATTTAAAGTATCTTCAGCGTATACACGTACCTCAATGGCATGCCCGTTGATTGCTAATTCGTCTTGAAGTTTTGGAAGACGCTCACCGCGCGCTACCCGGATTTGCCATTCAACAAGATCAAGCCCAGTGATTTCTTCTGTAACTGGATGTTCAACTTGCAGACGCGTATTCATTTCTAAAAAATAGAAGTTGAGTTGCCCGTCAATAAGAAATTCAACGGTTCCTGCTCCTTCATAATTACATGCTTTACAAACAGCAACAGCAGCTTCACCCATTTCTTTGCGTATTTCTGGAGTGAGTACCGCACTTGGCGCTTCTTCCACAACTTTTTGATGGCGTCTTTGCACCGAGCATTCGCGCTCAAATAAGTACACAACATTTCCGTGTTGGTCAGCAAAAACCTGAATTTCAATATGGCGTGGTTGGTCCACGAATTTTTCAATAAAGACAGCGTCGTCACCGAAGGAAGAACGCGCTTCGTTTTGTGCCAAAACCATTTGCTCTTCAAATTCGGCTTCATTGTATACCAAACGCATTCCTTTACCACCGCCACCTGCAGAAGCTTTAATTAAGATTGGGTAACCAACTTCAGCGGCAATTTTCTTGGCGGCAATGACATCTGAAATGGCTTCGTCTACGCCAGGAACTAAAGGAACGTTAAATGCTTTGACCGCTTGTTTGGCTGAGAGTTTGTCGCCCATTACTTCCATGGATTCAGGAGAAGGGCCAATAAGTTTTACGCCGGCAGCAGTTAATTTACGGGCAAAACCAGCGTTTTCGGATAAAAAGCCGTATCCAGGATGTACGCCATCAACTCCCAAATCTTGACAGATTTGAATGATTTTATCCTGCTGTAAGTAACTTTCAGATGAGGGGCTTTGTCCGACATACACTGCTTCATCAGCCTCAAGTACATGAGGTGAGTTGGCGTCGGCATCAGAATAGATGGCCACACTTTTGATGTCCATCTTTTTAAGGGTTCTAAGGACGCGTCGAGCGATCTCGCCGCGATTGGCTACTAGTACTTTTTTCATTTGAGGGTAAAGTTACAGGTTGTCTGTGTTTTTTAGGTTGGGGTTCACCTGATTTTTTTGGGCTTTTTACCAACAATTGTCGGAGTTGCTTCACAAATGCAAGTTCAGAAAAATGATTGAATTCTTCGTAGTAAGAAACCCCAACACCTTGTGTAAAAGGGCCCTGATTTTCATTGACAGAGTTGGTGTTTGATTGATTGAAAGCACGGACCCTAAAGTTGTCTTGTACCTTATATTCAATATTTACATCACCAATCATAGTATTCGTATTGAGCTTGCTACCATCACTACCCGCTGCAGTGCTGCGGTTTTCTACACCAAAACTTCCGGTGATCACCAGTTTGTCATCGAGGAAGCCTTTTGCAACACCAAGCTCCACTTTACTTTCACCCGCAACCACATCAGAACCGTAATCTACATTGAGTTTGTAGTTGTCAGAAAGCTTTCCTAGAGCAGCATTAATTTGAGACTCAAGTAAGTCAAGTGCAGCAGAACCACCAGCCGATAAGTTTCCTTTGAGCGGTTGAAATTTACTCACTAACAACAAGGAGAAGAACTGTCTGTTTAATTCGTCTGGATCGGTTTTTACCCGGTCCAGAAGCGTTTTTCCGGTTTCAGAAACTCTTGGCGCAACAATGTCAAAAGAAATCTTTGGCGAAAGCAAGGTTTCTGAGAGTTTGAGGTAACACAAGATTTCTTGATTGACAAGCGTGTTGTCTTGAATTTCCGGACTAAGTTCTAAAATAGAAGCACGTTTGGCCGTTACAGTATTGATTTGAATGTCGGCATTATACGGGTCACCTGTCCATTCGATTTTTGAACCTGCTGCAATATCAAAAGTTTGCTTAATCGAACCAAGTGCAAAATTGTATCGACTGCCACTACTTATTACATAAGGTCCATTCATCGTGAGCTGATCAAACTGGTCGAGTTTGATGTTTAAATCGCCAGCACCCTTGGCAATAATTTCATCTCCGGTTTGTTCGTTGAAAATGAGCTTCATGTTGGCATCAGGGGTAACATGGAAGTTGAGGTCAAGGTATAAACCTGTAAAATCGAGGCCCTGATCATCAAGTTTTTGCTGAACACCGCGTTCGACAAACTTCACAAAGTTATCCTCGTCGTCAATTTCGGACATGCCATACATCGGGAAAATAACATCGGTACCTTTTCTGGTGGTTGCATCGACGGTGATTTCAGTATTGCTAGCTGTGCCAAAAATATTGGCGGTTCCACGACCATATGCTTTACCAAAATATACATCACCTTCCTTGTACTTTGTATTTAACAACAGGAAACGATCAATTGATGCCACTTGATTGGTCCGTGGATCAATTTTTTTGATGTCATCTTCAAAGTTGATTTGGATATCGTAGTTCCATTTATCAAATTGCTGATGATTGATAGCACTGGACAGATAAGCAATATTGCCTTCCGGATCTTTAATTGGGAAGTTATCTAGGAAGAAAGCATCTTCTGTTACCTGAATTGGACCTTCTAGTTGATAACTCACCCCCAACAACGCGATTTCTGCACCGCCATTTTGTAATTTGAGTTTACCAGATAATTTGGGGTCAGAAGGACTGCCTTTCAAGCGCAACCTTCCGTTTAATTTACCTTTGATGCCCTTAATAACCTCAGGATCCATAAAGGCATTGGCAAAGGAGATATCTGTTTGTTTAAAATTCAAACCAAGGTCAAGCTCATCTGTTTTGATATTATATAAACCGTCAAAATCAAAGGTGCGCTCGTTGCGATACTGGAGGGTTCCCTCAAGCAAAATACTCTTGCGTGCATCGCTCCAATCTGAGTGCAACATCACATCCCCTACCATTTGGCCATCTATTTGAAACTGTTCAAGATTGGCATCGGCTAAAATATTGACATTGTTGTTAGGCATAGACAATACTCCCCAGCCGCTAAATCGCCCACTGAGCTGATTCGGGAAATTAAAAAGATTGCTCAATTCATTCAAATTGAGTCCGATCACATCGAAACGCAGCTGATCGCGTTCATTTTCAGATAAGCAACCGTTAATTTTAACTAACTGATAGCCGCGATGTAACTCAAAATTGGAGACATTTAGTTCTGTAGTTGAAAGTAAGATATCTGACTGATTTGCAATTTCCCATTGAACGCCATTGACAGTAAAGAAAGATGGCTGCAAATTAAAATTCAAGATGTCTTCTGGTAAAAAGGTGGTTCGCCATTTAATTTCAGAAAAATCGTTGGTCTGCGGATCCCAAGATATAACCGCATCTAAAATGCCTTTAGTGCCACTATTTTCAAACTTGAGGTCATGAAAATTAGTGGAGTCTGCAAACGAGACAAGTCCTATTTGCAAACCACCTGAGGTATTTTCGGCAGTAATTTGTTGATCAAAGCGAATATTGTCAAAGCGGAAATCTTGAAACGAAAGAGAAGGGCTGTTTATCTTAATTTCTAGGATTTCGTTTTGAGAATCAAAAGAACCATATACCCGTGAATTGGTGGCAAGTGACAGGTCAGGAACGAAAATGGCTAAAAGATCTTTTGCGTTTCGAACCTGTAGATCAAATGTAAAATTGGATTTGCTGTGAATAGCCAAACCCGATTGCTGCTCTAATGAAGGGTAAACAATGGCTAAATGATGCGTGATATCTTCTGCAATATGCTCAAAATCAATATGTCCAGCTATATTCAAATCAAGCATCGGACTACTAAACTGTAAGAAAGTATCGTCGTTACTTTGATTAAAATGAACCTGAGCAAGCTCAGTATATAGGCGCTCAGCAGCTTCTTTATATATTAGGTTACTTGCCGAGGCATAACCACTAATATTAGACCAAGACGGGCCTTGAATGGCACCACGTAAATCAAAAGACAAGTGATTTTGTGCTCTTTCGCCGACACCGAGTAAACTGAGATCTGCATTGGCTACATTGATGTCATATTGGTAATTAATCGGGCCTACCAAAGAAAAAGCCAAAGAGGCCTGCGCACTGAGATGTGGATCTTTGATATCAACCTTTGCCTTTAATTGATTTTTTAGAATTGAGGCATCTTGAATGGCAATGTTTTGATAAGAATATTGGTTGTATACTAAGGTTTTTAATTTTGCGTCTAGCGTATTCATCGCAAAATTGCCATCCGAAAATACTTGCAAGCTAAAATTGAGTTGCCCACTTGTTGCTCCGAGGGAAGTTAGATTAGCTAATGGACCTAAATTGAAATTTTCCAGCTGCAAAAGCGTAGTATCTGATTGAACTGCAGTAAGCGTGAGTCCGTTCTCTTCTTGTTTTACGCGAAGTGGTGCCAAGGCAAAATTACCTAATTGTGTTTTGGCTTTTTGTACGCTCAAACTGAAGTTGTTCAAGGCCCCGTTAAACTTTGTGTTTTTCAATTCTAGATAACTCAATGCTCTGATTTCTGCAGGAATTTGAATGGATGCCACCCCTTGAGGCAATTGAAAGTTCTCTAGGTCTTGAAAGTCTAGGTAGGCAAATTGCAATAACTCATTAAACCTCAATTGATTGGTTTCTAACCTGAAATCCGGGAGTCTGAAATTTCCTTTTAACTTAGATTTTTGACCAAATGACAGTCGAAATTGCTCAACAGATAGTCGTTTTAAAACATCTTTGACCTCAGCTGCAACATAAACGCGCTGCGTCATACCTTTTAAATCTGGAACAAAGTAACTGAGATCTTTGAGATTCAAACGACTATTTTGTAAGGCAACATCGAACACTACTTTGTCATCAAAATGCTCAAAATCTGCTAATTGCTTAGTTTGTAAGGAAAGTTTCTTGAAATAAATTTTGCTTTGAGGCGTATGGAGCGACAAATAACTAAAACCTATCCCTTTTTCAGACACTTGAAGCGCTGCAGTCAGCTTATTGAGGCGAAAACCAGAGCGCTCTTGAAAGCCTAATGATCGGATGAAAAGTTGATGTTTAGACCCAGCACTTGTGATGTGATCCGCATCGAGATGTAAATTTTTGAGCTCGATATGATCGTAATCTACACCGAAATCAAGGGTGTCTTTTCGGAAGTCATGATAGCTAAATTGAATGTCTTTTAGTCGAAGTTGACTTAACGATACCTCAATAGGTTTGGAAGGTTTTTTTGATTTTTGTGCAGTAGAAAAATAATCGATTAAGAATTGAAAATTGTAGGCGCCATTTCCTGCGGATCTACTTAAATTTACACTCCCATTAGCTAAGCTTATTTCTTTGATTAACAGCTGTTTATTAATTAATTTAATGCGATCTAAATCTATGTTAAGATGCGCTAAATGCAGTAATTTTGCTTTTTGAAGATCTTGTATGAAGATATTCTTTAGGTCAATGTGTTTAAATAACACAATATCAACCTTTTCTATAGATATTTTTGTGCGTAATTCTGTAGAAAGATAAGCTGTTGCTTTGTTGGCTAGAAAACTCTGAACAGAAGAGCTTCGGATGGCAAAAACGAGCACAAAAACCAACAGCAAAAGCAGCTCGAATAATAGCGAGATGCATAGGCCAGTGATTTTAAGTACCTTTGTCATGTTTGTTACAAAATTAGCAATCTTTTGACAGCAAAAACCAAGATTATATTAGGCATTGAATCTTCCTGCGATGACACTTCTGCGGCCGTGATCGTAGGGAACCAAATTCGTGCCAACATCATCGCGGGGCAAGCAGTCCACGAAGCCTTTGGCGGCGTAGTTCCAGAACTCGCTAGTAGGGCGCATCAAGAAAACATTATTCCCGTAGTTAGTAAAGCACTTGAAAGCGCTCAGATCAAGTTAAGTGATCTTGATGCTATTGCTTTCACTCAAGGCCCTGGCCTTATGGGTTCGCTCACTGTCGGAACTAGCTTTGCAAAGGCTTTAGCTTTAGCACTACAAATTCCACTAGTTGGTGTGCACCATATGAAAGCCCACATCTTGGCTCACCTCATCGATGACGCCTCAGACAACAAACCTGAATTTCCATTCCTATGCCTCACTGTTAGCGGTGGACACACCCAAATTGTACAAGTCAATGCACCGCTCGATATGCAGGTTTTGGGTTCAACCATCGATGATGCTGCAGGCGAAGCCTATGACAAAGCCGCTAAAATGCTCGGCCTACCCTATCCAGGCGGCCCGCTCATTGATCAGTATGCGCAACTCGGCAACCCTACAACTTTTCAATTTGCGAAGCCACAAATTCCCGAGCTCAACTTCAGCTTCAGCGGACTCAAAACATCTATTCTTTACACCCTACAAGCTGCCGAAAAACAAGACCCTGACTTCAGAAAAAACCACTTAAACGACCTTTGCGCATCTATTCAAAATAGCATTGTCTCCATCTTGTTACACAAATTAGATAAAGCTGTGCAACAAACAGGCATCAAAACGGTAGCTATTGCAGGCGGGGTTTCGGCCAATTCTGAGTTGCGCAAACGCTTACTCGAGAAAGAAAGTAAAGGTTGGCGCGTCTCCATTCCAAAAATGAGTTATTGTACAGATAACGCTGCAATGATAGCCATGGCGGGTTCGTTTTATCTAGCCGAAGGTCAAACCGTAGACCAAGCAATAGTTGCAGACCCACGCCTGAAATGGTGAGTCAGCTCGGAAATTCGAGCCGTTTTTTTTTGTAATTTCGAGAATTCAAAGGTAATTATCCATGCGAGCTGCGCTTCTCACTCTTGTATTTTTCTCGTTTTTAAGCACTTGTGCTTTTGGACAAGAGAAAATCCAATGGAGTTTTGAATACGTTGCTTTTCCGTCTTCGATTCAAATCAGTGCAAAAATTGAAAACGGTTGGCACCTCTACGCCCTTGATTTAGATCCAAATATTGGTCCGGTACCTACAAAAATTGTACTTGAAAAAAACAAACTCGTAAACGAAATTCATGCTTTTGAAGTAACAACCCTTGCCAAAAAATCCTATGATGCCAATTTTGGCGCTGAGGTTTCCTACTATGAGCAAGAATTTCACGCAAACAACCGTATTTTCGTCAAAAAACCGACTACTGTCAAAGGCGAACTCACTTACATGCTCTGCGACGACAAGCGTTGTTTACCTCCTCAAACAGTGCCTTTTGAAATCAAGGTCACACCTTACAAATTAGAAAAACCAAATTAATACCAATGAAAGCTTTCCTCCTTAGCCTCCTCTTTTTTGGACTTACCCTAAGCGCCAATGCGCAAGACCTCATGAATCAATTTATCAAATGGTCTTGTTCAGTTGAAAAAATTGACGAAAGCCATGCCAATTTGGTTTTCAATGCAAGGTTGGTACCTGAGTACCACATTTTCTCCTTGAAGCATGACCCCATGGCAGCCGATGGTACAGGGATTGTTCCTGAATTCAAGTTTAAATCGGGCAAAAACTTCAAAACTATTGGTAAACCATTCGAAGTTGGTTCACCTTTGGTTCAAAAAGATGAATTAGGAACTTCTCTTTACTTTGAAAATAAAGCGACTTTCAAACAAAAAATTGAAATCCTAAGCAACGACCCTTTCACCGCAAGTTGCAACCTTTTCTTCCAATTATGTAACCATGAGGGCTGCCTTCCTCCTTTTGACTACACGGCTAATTTTAAAGTAAGTGGTTTCAAAGCATCAGGCGCACCTGTTACTGCCATAGACACAGCAAGTCAAGAAAATACGGCTAACGCTGCCAACAGTAACGCAGATGAAACGAAAATGAAGCCAGCGCCAGCGCCAATTCAGCAAAAGGACAAGAAAAAAGATTCAAACCTCGTTATTTTCATTGCTGGTTTCCTTGCGGGGCTTGTTGCCCTCATTACGCCTTGTATGTTTCCCATGATTCCTATGACGGTAACATTCTTCACGAAGCAATCCAAAACGCGACGTGAAGGCATCTTTAAAGCATTGGTTTATGGCGCTTCTATCGTCTTGATTTATGTGAGCTTCGGACTCATTTTTACAGCAGCCATGGGGCCTTTAGGACTCAATGATTTATCAACGAATCTCTGGATGAACCTCATTTTCTTCAGCATTTTCGTCTTGTTTGCCTTTTCTTTCCTTGGCGCATTTGAAATTCAATTGCCAAACTCTTGGGTCAACAAAATGGACAAGCAAGCAGATCGCGGTGGTTATATTGGCATCTTTTTCATGGCCTTTACGCTTGGTTTGGTTTCTTTCTCATGTACGGGCCCAATCATCGGAACGCTTTTAGTAGAGGCCTCAACATCCGGATCTTATTTAACACCAGCAATTGGCATGACCGGCTTCTCATTGGCACTAGCCATTCCGTTTACCATTTTTGCCATTTTCCCGGGCTGGCTCAATTCTTTGCCGCAATCTGGCGGATGGTTAAACTCTGTAAAAGTGGTTTTAGGTTTAGCCGAATTAGCGCTAGCCTTGAAATTCTTATCTTCAGTAGACCTTGCCTACCACTGGGATTTACTCACCCGTGAGTGGTTTGTCGCCATTTGGTTCGTTTTGTTTTTCATTATGGGTATCTACCTACTCGGCAAGCTCCGTTTCTCCCATGATTCACCATTAGAAAAACTGAGCGTACCGCGTTTTATGTTTGCGCTCATGGCCTTGACATTCTCTGTGTATTTGTTTACCGGTATGTTCGGCGCTCCGCTCACCTTGATTGACGGCATTGCCCCTCCAAGAACGCACTCAGAAGACAATTTCCGCTGGGTCAACGGCGGCCTTGAAACAGGCTTAGCAAACGATTCAATTTCAGCACAGTTCGCGGCAGACATGCATCCGGTCGGAGATGGTTCAATTTTGGTTTTCCACGATCTTGACAAAGGAACGGAATACGCCAAAAAGAAAAATCTACCTATTCTACTCGACTTTACAGGCTATGCTTGCCAAAATTGCCGCAAGACTGAATCTACGGTCTGGACCAACGACGAAATTCGTCCGTTGTTGCAAAAGCAGTTTGTCATTGTTTCTTTGTACGTTGATGACCGCACACCACTACCTGCAAACGAAGTGCGTGTTTCCAAATTAAGCGGGACCATCAAAACTGTCGGTAACAAATGGGCTGACCTCGAAATGCAAAAGTACGGTAGCTTCCAACAGCCATTGTATGTTGTCATTGACCACGAAGGAAACGACCTCACTGAGGCCATCGGTTACACACCAGACATCAAAGCCTACAAGAAATTCTTAGAAAGCGGCATGACGCGCTTTAAGAAGTAAATGATTGTCTGCATTGCCGAAAAGCCAAGTGTTGCCCGTGATTTAGCGGAGATTTTAGGAGCTAAGAACCGCAAGGATGGCTACCTAGAAGGCAATGGTTATGCCGTTACTTGGGTATATGGGCATTTGTGCTCACTCAAAGACCCCGAAGATTACAATCCGAACTGGAAATACTGGAAACTCGAAGACCTACCTATTATCCCGGCTCAGTTCGGCATTAAATTACGCGGTGACGATGGCGCTAGAAAACAGTTTCATGTCATTGAACGCTTAATTTCTCAGGCTACAGAGGTGATTAACTGCGGTGATGCCGGACAAGAAGGAGAACTCATTCAGCGTTGGGTTTTGCTCAAGGCGAAATGTAAGGTACCCGTGAAACGCCTATGGATCTCTTCACTCACCGAAGAGGCCATCAGAGAAGGTTTCCAAAAATTAAAACCTGGCAGCGATTTCGATAGACTTTTTGCTGCTGGGAATGCCCGTGCAGTTGGCGATTGGGTGCTCGGTATCAATGGTACACGTCTTTTCACTAGAAAATATGGCAAAGACAAACAAACCCTTTCTGTAGGGCGCGTTCAGACGCCTACGTTGGCTCTCATTGTACAGCGTCAGAAAGAAATTGAAGCTTTCAAAAGTGAAACATTCTACGAACTCAAGACCATTTATCGTGAAACCGAATTCAATTGCCAAATAGAGCGCCTCAAAACTAAAGACAAGGCTGAAAAAGGCTTAGCCTACCTCAAAGACAAGACTTTTGAAATCAGTAGTTTCGAACAAAAAGACGCCAAAGAAGGCAACCCAAGGCTTTATGACCTCACCTCGCTGCAAGTCGATGGCAATCGTTATTACGGCTATTCTGCAGAGGAAACTTTAAATAAAGTGCAAAGTCTTTACGAGAAAAAACTAGTGACCTACCCAAGGGTAGATACCACCTACCTCTCCGAAGATTTACACCCAAAAATTCCAGGAATTATTTCAGGCCTCCGCGATTACAAACGCTTCACGGCAGCACTTGAAGGCAAGCCCATCAAGAAATCCAAGCAGATTTTTGACGACAAAAAAATCACGGATCACCACGCTATTATCCCGACTGGTGTAGCGCCCTCCGGTATCAGCCCCGATGAGCAGCGGGTCTACGACCTTATTGTTCGGCGCTTCATTGCTGCTTTTTATCCAGAATGTAAGGTTTCAAACACGACCGTTCTAGGCAAAGTGGACACACTTGAATTCAAGGCCACCGGCAAGCAGGTGATTGACAAGGGCTGGCGTGTCGTTTATGAAGATTTAAAGGCGCAACAAAGCAATCCTGAAGATAAAATCTTGCCTCTTTTTACAAAAGGTGAAAGTGGCCCACACGAACCTTTTATCCATGAAGGTAAAACGAGTGCTCCCAAACCCTATACAGAAGCAACGCTACTCAGGGCCATGGAAACCGCAGGAAAACTTGTGGAGAACGAAGAGATGCGCGAGGTCATGAAAGAAAATGGCATCGGAAGGCCATCTACACGTGCGAGTATCATTGAAACCCTATTCAAGCGCCAATACATCGAAAAGAAAAAGAAAAATCTGTTTGCGACCCCAACAGGTGTGGCACTTATTGATAAAATTTCTTTTGATTTATTAAAAAGCCCAGAACTAACCGGGCAATGGGAACACAAACTCAGGATGATTGAACGCGGCACCTATGAAGCGCAAACTTTCAAGGAAGAGTTATTTGTGATGGTCCGTGAACTCACTGACCAAGTGATTTTCAATAACTAACTCAGGTTACATGCGCTGAGGCGCCTCTATGCCCAACATATTTAAACCATGTGCAATGGTTTGTTGCACAAGTGCACTCAGACTCAAACGCATTTGCTTCAGTTGCGCATCTGGCTCAATGATGATTTTTACACTTTGATAGAAAGTATTGTAGAGCTTCACCAATTCGTAAATATAATTGGCAACAACCGCAGGTGAATATTGCTTAGCGGCTTCCTCTACAATATTTGGGAATTGCGCCAAATGCTTAATAATTTCTTGCTCCTCAGGCTTCAATTCAAGATCTGTACTAAGCGCCATTGATTTGTAGTCAGCCTTTTGTAAAAGTGT
>JBILTD010000136.1:0-5025 GCA_044371695.1 Crocinitomicaceae bacterium
GATGAGCAACGAAAAGTATCTAGAGCTTTGCAAAAAAAAATCAGAAGAAATTCAGCTGCGCGTATATAAACAATTGGCACAATATAACCGATCTGGCCGCATGTTTGCCGAGGTTTTATCACCAAACGAAGTCAATTCTATGTTGTTTGGAATTGGTTTTCCTGAAAAGTCAATTAGCAATACTGAACTCTGTAGTCTTTTACATGTAGACGCGCTTATATGGGGGAACATTGATATTCGCGAACCCGTAAGTGAAGCCACAGCTTTGGCACTCTCCAACAACGGTTTCTTCATGCCTATCACCAATTTCGTTGAAATTAACTTGCGCTTATATGACAACCAAACAGATTCACAAATCTGGAGCGCCAACACCAGTATATCAGGTCAGCTTGGCTCCTTAAAACGCAAAATGCAAATGGATGTCTGCCGCCGTGCGACCCGTAATATCCCCTACAATATCAAGAAAAAACGCTACAAAAAAGCTTTACAGCAATTGAATGGGGTTAATTAATGCTTGTCATTTCTTCAAAATAGTTATCGAAATAGGCATCGGTGAAGATGGGGTAATTTAATCGTGCCTTACGACTTAAAAACTCCTTGTAGTACTCTTTTTCAGGCTCCTTGAGTCCAAGTGCTATCTTCCAACGGAAATAAGAAACATACAATTCAATAAATTCGCGATAGCCATGCCTGATGTGTCCATAAGGGATCTCATTCAAGACAGCATTTGCTTTTTGAAAACGTTCTGTTTTCAGCAGGAATTTGACCTGTGAAACCCGATGAATTGCAACTTGAGAAAAATGATACCAAAAATTTATCTGGTTGATATTACCCTTGTGTTCAATAAGTAATTGCTCATGGGCTTCTGAATTTAGCACTAGCGCTTGAACTGCTGGTTCATAAAGTAATTCGGTTGTGAAATGAGGTTCCGCTTTTAAGCGCGCTTCCATCACCGTTTTCAAATTTAATTTAGCCTCCTTCGTTTTAGCGGCCAACATTTTTAGCCCAAATAAACGTCCAAACAGAATTGGGTGCTGTGCTGAAGATAGCTCAGGTAATTTCTTTAGGTCTTGAACCTCGATCTCTTCCTGATTGAGCAGTTGTTTCCAAATGAATAAACAATTGACAAAAACACGGGTTTCTTCATCCAGCTGAGGAAGGTTATGAAGATAGTTGAGCCAATTTCCATAGTTACCATTCAAGTGCATGTAGTCTACAAATATTTTAACGACGATATCTCGGAAATTTGGCTCGAGTAATAGCACCTCCTCTAGCTCCTGATGATGAAAATCTCTAAAATGCAAGCCAATTAAAACGCCTATTTGCGCCACTTGATCGTAAGGCAGGGCCTTAAATTGAAATACAGGATCTCGAAAAATGAGCAATAAAGTGGAAAGGTCTCCACGATTCAAAAGCTCCCGAACCACAATCGTAAATGTTAGGCTAAACTGGTCTTCTTGGCGCTTTCTCATGTACAAGAACTCTCTAATTTTATGTGGATCTTGTTCCGAAAGCACGACATAAAGATGTTCCCATAGCGGCCATGTATCCACCTCACTAAATCGCTGACTGAAATCCTTAAATGATAAAAAGCCACAATATTTGGCTAAATAATTCAAGGTACTTTCCCTTGGCTTTCGAAATTCAGCTAATCCATATAATCGTCGGATAGTGTTATAGGAGAGCACAGCACCAGTTTTCTCATATATATCCTGCACAAGTGCCTCACAATCACCTCTATCTTCAATTTTTCGGTTGAAGGTTTTTTCAATTTTAGATTTAAGTTCATCGATCATGTTTTCAAATGTATCATTTGTGTATCATAAAATCATCAAAAAAATAATAAATTAGTTGCAAAATGAAAATTATAATTACCTAACCATACTACAACATGAACTCAGAAGATTTAAAACGAAACCAATCAGAGATTAATCTTGATTTGGTAAAAAATATGATTCAAAAAAAGGATCCTGTTTTCTTTAACAAAATGCTTATCAGTTCTAATGAAAATGTTAAAAGGACTGATTTTTACTTTTTAAATTATTCTACAGAGATTTTTAATCGTGAGATTTTAGAGGTTACCTTTCCAATGTATGGAATGATCAAGGACAATTTTGAGGAATTTTTAGGAGGGGTTATTAAACACGGAGATAAAAAGGACTTCAATTCTGAATCAATTTTAAATTCGTTATCAACACAGTATGGAATAGATCCAAAAAAGGATATTCATTCAACAGCGGAAGATTTCATTTGGCCTTTAAAAGTTGAAAATTCAAATGTGAGAAGTAATCAACCACTTTATTTCATTCCAAACAGAACAATAAGTTATAAATGTGAATCATGTAGTGGTGCAAAGTACATTACTTGTGAGGATAATACATGTCACGGAAGACACGAATGGCCTTGTACAACTTGTAATCAAAAAGGAATTGTAACATGTCACACGTGTAATGGTCAGAAAAAATTGAATTGTAACCAATGTAATGGAAGCAATAAAGTAAAATGCAGAAACTGTGGAGGTGATGGCAGAGTAAATGATGGAATGGGGGCTAAAATGGCCAGAGGTACGCAAAGCGGAAGACAAAAGGATAAATTTTTTCAAGAACAACGATGTGGAAAATGTTCTGGAAATGGATTGGTTGCATGCTCTAATTGTAATAATGGCAATGTAGTTTGTCATACGTGTACAGGACAAGGAACACTTGTGTGTAATACTTGTTCCGGAGATAGAACAATTATTTGCGGTCAATGCTATGGTGATAAAGAAAGATATGGTAAAATTGATTGCCATACTTGTAAAGCCATGGGTGAAATGGGTAAGCTAACCTTTGGAAAAACAACAATTTCAAATCAATCTGTTTCGAAAATTTTCTTCGATAAATCAAATATCGAAGATATTGATCCTACATCGTTAATGAAGCATGCAAATCTTCATACCGCACAAGAAGTCATATCGAGAATTTATAATGAAATAAATGAAGTTAACTACCCTGAGTTGGTAAATAGTTACATTAAAAATATACATCAAGAACTAAGCTTAAGTTCTTCAGGAAATACCAATAAGATTACTCGTGAAGAATTATACTACCAACTTATACCGTGCGTACAAATAGAATTTAGACATATGATAACAAACAAGTTACATTTTGCTACTATTCTTAATGTATTCGATAATCCGGAAATAATTATTGATAAATCTTCAGAACAAATTAAATCAGATACTAGCGATAAATTCAAATCACTGGGTAATACTTTTTCTAAGCTATTTAAAACGAAGAAATTTAAGGCAAAAGAAGATCTAAAGAGAGAAATCAAACTAATGATCATGATTGCTAAAGTTGATGGTAAAATTGAAGATGAAGAGAAAATTTTCCTTTCCTCTGAGATATCAAATTTAAATTTATTTACTGTCAATGAAAAAATGGAGTTTTTTAATTTAATGGACTCAGAGACACTACCAGAATTAACAAAACAAGATGTCGTCTTCTATGATCAATTAAAGTTTGACGAAACGATTAAAAAACTGAAATCATTAGCTGGCAAGGATGGTCAGGTCGAAGAAAAAGAACAAACCTTCATTGATGAATTAATTCAAAAAAATACTGAATTTCGGATTAAAAAATAACAGGTACTTTTATTTTTCGTGATCCTCATAAAACAAAACTGAAAAGCAATATCGGACCAAACTTCTATGCGCATAAATGAAAATTTAATGATGAAACTAAACCTTGAAATAATTTTGAAAGTAGCTATCTGAAAGCATTGGTAAATTTACCTTTTTACGCTTAGCTGCAAATTGTTGTTCGAGGTGGTGTACATCTTGGTTAAAATGTTTAGCGATTTCAATTTTCAAAAAAGAGATGTAAAGATCCATGATTGTCTTATATCCAAACCTAATTTGAGCAATAGGATTATTCGCTATAAGCACATTTGCCGTATGAAAATCGTATTCGCGTAAAGAACGAGAAGCTAAAAATAATTGCTGGATGGAAATCAAAGAAATCTGATACCACTGCTCCGCAACAGATAGTTTTTTGAGCATTTTGAAAGTAAATTCCGACAAGCAATGATTTTGCGTAATTAAGCTTTGGATAGCAGTTACATAAAGTAACTCAATCCGATACTGAGGTTCTTTTTGAAGTCTTTGCTCCATCAAAAGCGCATATTGCTTGGCTTCTTTTCTACTTTTTGAATGGATCATTTTTAAACTAAAAATCCTGCCAAATAAAATAGGATGTTGTTCATCTGATAGTTCAGAAATCTTTTTAATCATTGAATTGGTCAAAGGTTTTTCATTCAAAATCAAACGAAAACAAGATAATGAGTAAACAAAATCTGAAGTTTCTTGATCCAAATTATCAATTCCTTGGAGGTAATCAAGCCATTCGCCAAATTTAGCATTGAACTGTGTGTAATCCACATTTGACTTTAATACAAGATTTCTAAAGTTGGCTTCTCTAAGTAAGGCTCGTTCTAGCTCAGCATTCGAATGATTTCGAAAATGCAAACCAAGTATAACCCCAATTTGACTCACGTCATCAAAGCGCAATTCAGCAAATTGAAATTCAGGAACTTGAAATAAAAGCAATAGGTCTGCCTCTCGATTTTGGACTATGAGCTCTTTAGCTGCTAAAGCAAAGCCTATCGCAAAATCTAGGTTTTCGCGTTTTCGTTTTTTCAAATGAATGATAATCTCTTCGATACTAAGGGTACTTAAAGACAAAAACAAACCCTCCCAATTCGGCCAATTATCAATACTAGGAAATTGCCGACTAAATTCTGTATAGCTATCGAAACTACAATACTTAGCCAAATAATCAAGGGTGCTTTGTCTAGGTTTAGTGTAGGCTACAAGTCCAAAAAGACGTCGGATGGTGTTGTATGAAACCAACGCATTGGTTTTCATATATATATCCTGAGAAAGGGCTTCTGCAAGACCACGGGATGTGATTTTTTGTCCAAAAGTCTTTTCAATTTGCGCTTTTAATTCATCAATCATACGCTAAATGTACCACTTATGGACCA